>JBBSNC010000010.1:0-24215 GCA_038232855.1 Actinomycetales bacterium | reverse complement strand
GTCGTAATGCTCGGTGGTGCGTGGGTCGGCGTACCGGGCCAGGATCTGGGCGTCCCGAAGGGGGACGCCGGCGTCCAGGGCGTTGGTGATCGCGGCGTGCCGCAGTGAGTGCGGGCTGATGTGTCGGGGGATGCCGGCAGCCTTCGCGATCCGGGTAACCATGCGGTAGGCGTCGCGTCGGTCGATCGGCTTGCCGGAGACCGGTCGCAGCACCAGCGGCCCGGAGTTCCGCTGGCCGCGGCAGTCTTCCAGGACGCGGAGCACTGGGACGGTCAGCGGCATGGCGGCCGGCTTGTTGCCCTTGCCGACCAGGTGCAGCACTCGGTGTCCGCGCAGGGTGTCGGTGTAGTCCTCGATCCGTACCGCTGCGGCCTCGGAGGCGCGCAGGGCGTTGATGCCCAGCAGGTAGTGCGCCGACGTCCGTCGCTTGGTCATGTTACCGACCGGTGAGAGGGGCGGGTGGCCGTCACCGTCGGGGGCGGCGCGGCCGTGGGTGGCGCCAACGCCTCAGACGCCCGCCTGGCCCCTATGGGAAGCCGGAGGCGTCAGGCGGGCAGTGCCCCTTCCGGTGGCAGCAGTGACCGAAACCGGAAGCCCGAATCGTGGGGGAGTGGACCTCCTCATGCTCGGCATCACCATCGTCGGAAACCTAAAAGAGCACCCTGAACAGGGGTTATGCGCCGGTCTGAATGTCGAGGGCGTGTGTCCCATGTGGGCAAGTCCCCCTCCGGACACCATTGTGATGTCTCGAGACTTCGGCAACGGGGCAAACTCTCACCGGTTCGTCTTGTTTGGTGTTGGTATTTGCCGGACGCGAGAGATCCACGGATACAAACACGGCCTGGGGTAACGGCATCTTTACCGAGAATGCCCTGCCTTAGTCTCTCGACGCCTGGTAAATGGCCCGGGAGTCCCTCACTGCAAGATCTAGCGGCGCACCGGGGCGGGCAGGGCACCAGCGACCCGGTCGACCGCAATGCCCACGCACTCGTGCACCGCCTGGGTCAGGCTGCCGAGCTGCTCGGCTCGGGCTACCAGCCTCGTGACGGTCGGGGCCCCCACAGCGAGGCGGAGCACCCCGGACCGGCCTGCCACTATCTCGACCGGCTGGCCAAGGTATACCCCTGGCGCGTCGGTGACTCGCGCGTAGACCTCACCCAGTTCGGCCTTATCCATCCAGCCGTCCCGCCCGGCGACCAAGAAGGAGACGATCGTGGTGAGCGTGTCGCCCCGCTCGGGCGCGACCTGGACCCCGGTCAGCTCACCCACACCGCGCCGCCAACCCGCGACGAGCGAGCTAGTGACCTCGCGACGCAGCGGGCCGCCGAGCGCCTCAAGCCGATCCCACTCGCTCAGCGCGATGTCCCAGCGCGCCAGCAGGCCCAGGTTGACCGGCTCCAGGCCAACCGTCAGCGCCTGCAGACGTGCAGGCAGGTCAGCGGCAGAGACCATCATGGATAACCCATCGGGAAGGCCCGCGGCACTGTCCGCCAGCGTCACCGCGTCGGCCCACAGGTCGGCAGCCGGCAACAGGGCTCCGCAGAAGGGCGGGCCGCCCAGCGCCTTGGAGCCAGTCACGAAGAGCGAAGACCCCGCTGTCAGATACTCTGCCAAGTGCTGGCGCGGCAACCGGAGTTGAGCAGCGTCGACGACGACACGCAGCTGTGGCACCCGGGTGGTCCATGCGCAAACCCATGCCGGGTCAAGGCGGACGAGCCCGGTCTTGCTCCCGGCCATGACGTGCACGAGTGGCCGGGTCCCTTGCTCGATTGCCCACTCGACGTGCGCCTCCACCTCGGCTTGGACGTCACTGGAGCGCCTAATCCGCCCTAGCGCGTCCCGCAGGTCGACATCGACCACCTCGACGGACTCCGGATCGACCCCTGGCAGCGGCTCGCCCGCAGTCAACCCGACGGCATACGGCGTGGTGCCCCGAAACGAGCACAGGCCCGCGGCTAGCACGGTGCCCGACCCCGCCTCGCGAGCACCGACAGTGACCACCAGTACTCGTTCGCGTCCGTTCCCGGAAGTCAACACGGTCAACAGCGACTCGACATCCGTGCCCGACGGCGACAGGATCAGCCGATCGGGCCACCGATCATCCAGCCCCATCAGATGGGCCAACCGTGTCATCAGATCGGCCCGGACGGTCGACACGTCGACCGCTCCGGTGGATCGCAACTCGCCGAGTCTGAGGTCGCGCCAGTGTCGGGCGACGGCCAGTGCCTCGCCGTCCGGTGGCGTGGCCGTGCAACTAGAGGCCCGAAGGACCGGAGCGACATCAGCCAAGGGCATGCCGTAGGAATTACGCCCACCCACTGGCACCACCCGGTCATCACCGCCGAGGGCCAACACCACCTCGACCGGACCAGCCAGTGTCGCCGCAGCCGCCACCTGTTGGCGTTCCTGCGGGGCGAGCCGGCTCACTGTTCTTGCGAGCGCGCCGCCGTACAGGGCGTCGTCGGCCGCGGCGATGGCGTCCAGCCGCGGCACCCCGGCCAGCCACAAGCGGGGGTCGGCAAGCACCTCGCCTGCGAATGGACCCTTCCGGGTCTGCCCGCTCAGGGCCTCACCGACGCGGCCAGCCGCACCGACTATCTGCTCGAATACGTCAGTCACCGTCGCCCTGCCCGTCAAATCGTCGGTCCAGGTGCTCTAGGAGTAGTTGGTCGGTCAGCTCACCACCGCGGATCATCACTCCGTACGACGATGTGGAGGTCTGGCCCGCACCCCCCTGTTGGGCCTGCGCGCAGACGTCGCGCAGGTCGTGCAGGAAGTCAGCGGCGACCCCTGCGTGCCTGGGGAATACCACAAAATGCAATGACGGCGGAGGCTCCTGGGTATCGATCCACCAACCTTGATCGTCCATCCCGGCGGCCACGGCAGAGATCGATACCTGCTCCGAGGTCACCGCGAAGACGCCCATGGGGGGGCGGCCGATCACGCTGAACCCCTGCTCGGCCATCCCGTCCTGCAACCGGCGAGCCGTGGCCATCACGTCATTGACCATCTCGCGGTAGCCCGCCACCCCCAGCGCACTCATCGCCGTCCACGCCGCAGCCGCCGCCCCAACCGACCGTGTCCCGAGCACCCCCGAGGCGGCGTAGGCTCCACCCGACCACCCCGTCCATACGTGGTATGCCGCGTGCCGCAGCTCATTGTTGGCGAACAGCAACACTGAAGCCCCCTTGGCCCCATAGCCGTACTTGTGCAGGTCGACCGAGACGGAGGTCACACCTTCGACGTCCAGGCCGAAGCGCACGGGCGCGCCACCGGGAAGGGTGTCCGAGGACAGGAACGGCAAAAACAGGCCACCCATGGCAGCGTCGACATGGACGCCGATACCGCGCTCCGCCGCTGCCCGCGCGATCGGAGCGATCGGGTCGACCACGCCGTAAGGAAAGCAGGGCGCCGACAAACCCACCATTGCTGTGCGCTCACCCATCACCGCGATGACGTCGTCAGGATCCGGCAACCCGTCGGCTGCCACCGGGACCAGGCGCACCCGCAAGCCCAGGTAGTCGGCTGCCTTACCGAACCCTGGGTGGGCAGTGTCCGGCAACAAGATCTCGTCTCGGCCGGCCGCCGAATGGTCGCGGTAGGCCTTGACTGCCAGCATGAGCGACTCGGTGCCACCGCTGGTGAACACCCCGTAGGACCGCACTCTGGGAGCCACCACTGATGCGGCCATCGACACCACCTGGGATTCGAACTCCTGGGCGCTAGGGAAAGCCGAGTGCGACAGGGCGTTCTCGTGGGCGAACTGTGCCGCTGCTTCGTCGACCAACTCAGAGTGCCAGGAGGGGGAGTCGTAGACCAACGACCACCCGCGCCCGCGTCGCCAATCGACGTCATGAGCACCCGCTCGACCCAGTAGGTCTCGCACCTGGTCCGGACTCAGTCCTTGCTCGGGCAGTCGCACGATCGCTTAGGCTACCCGGCGGTTCTGTCAAACCCTGCCGCTGAACCACGTGCGCTCAATGACCACAGTTGCTGGACTTCGTACATGATGGAACCAACGGTAAGGAGTAGTCATGGACGTCCTCGTCATCGAGACCTCATCCCTGGGCGATCGCTCGTATCTGGTACATGACGGCCAGGTCGCGGTGGTGATCGACCCCCAACGGGACATAGATCGGGTACAGGCCACGGCGGCGCGGGCCGGAGTGGAGATTACCCATATCGCCGAGACCCACATCCACAACGACTACGTGACGGGAGGACTGGAGTTGTCGGCGGCGACGCGTGCGACCTACCTGGTCAACGCCGCCGACCCGGTCCACTACGAATGCACGCCGATCAGTGACGGCGAGCAGCACGTCGTGGGTGAGTTCACGCTGCGTGCTGTCGCGACGCCGGGGCATACCGAGACCCACTTGACGTATGTGGTCACGCACGGCGCGCAACAGGCGGTCTTCTCCGGCGGCAGCCTGCTGTTCGGATCCGTGGGGCGCACCGACCTGGTCGGCCCTGCCAAGACCGAAGCACTGACCCACGCGCAATACGCCTCGGCGCGGCGAATCGTCGATGAGACCGATCCAGCTGCCGAGCTCTACCCCACGCATGGGTTCGGTTCCTTCTGTTCCAGTGGACCGGCGACCGCCTCGGACAGCTCGACCGTCGGGGAACAACGCCACAGCAACCACGTCTTGGCCGACACAGACGAGACCCACTTCGTGCGCGAGCTCATCGCCAACCTGACCGCCTATCCCAGCTACTACGCTCACATGGGTCCGGCCAACCTCAATGGCCCCGCCCCAGTGGACCTGTCCGTACCCGAGCCGTTGGACGCCGAGCAGCTCGTGCAGCGTTTGGTGGGTGGGGAGTGGGTGGTCGACCTGCGGGAACGGGTGGCCTTCGCCGACACTCACCTCACCGGTGCCGTCAGCTTCGAATACGGCAATGGAGCCAGCTTCACGACCTTCCTGGGGTGGGTCCTGCCGTGGGGCGACCGGATCACCCTGGCCGGCAGCCGGGATGAGGTGGAGCAAGCCATCCGCGACCTTTCGCGGATCGGCATCGACTCACCTTCCGCGGCGATCGGCAGCGGACCTAGCGAGATGGCGCCGTACGCATCCACCTCCAGCTATGACGTGGTCCACTGGGGCACCTTCCTTTCTCGACGGGCCGAGGACGAGGCAGTGCTGGACGTCCGACGCACCGATGAGTTCGCGGAATCGCACATCGCGGGAGCGGTGAACATCCCGCTGCACGACGTACTGACCCGGATGGATGAGGTTCCCACTGGCATCGTATGGGTGCATTGCGGGTCGGGCTACCGCGCCGGGGTCGCGGCCAGCCTTCTGCAGCTCGGGGGCAAGGATCCGATTCATATCGACGCGAACTTTGCCGACGCCGACGCTGCGGGAGTCCCGCTCGAGCACTCGACCCCGACACCGAGGAGCAATTGATGTGTCGAGGAGCGACCTGCAGAACCTTTAGCAAGGCAACCTGGGCGGGGTGCGATTTCGGATATTCTGTGGGCGATGTTGAAGCCGGTGCTGCCGCCTACAGGTCAAGGACCGGGTAGGCCGTGGAACGATCACCGCACGACGTTGAAGGGCATCATCTGGCGGTTCCGGACCGGTTCGCCCTGGCGGGACCTGCCTGGTGAGTTCGGGCCCTTCCAGTCGGTGTGGCAGCGGCACCGACTGGAGCTTCGATAGGACGTACGAGGCGATGCTGGCCGCTGAGCAAGCGTTAGGCCGCTCCCGGGGTGGGTGGACCACCAAGATCCACGCACTGACCGGGGTCACCACCCTGTCGATGGCTCCGAGCAAACTGCGCGGCGTTCGAGCGGCCTTAGCGCTGCACAGTCGGGCGCAGTGTGAGGTCCTCGCGCACGCCGCGCTTGGGGCGTTCGATGCTGGGCAGGCGCGAGAGTGCGTGCTGGACTTGGCTGACCCGGATCTGGCTGGTCTGGCCGGATAGCCTGGACGGATGACCCCCTCTGATCAGGCCAGCGAACCCACGCCAAGCGACGAGGTCGTCCGGATCTGCCGGGAGTTGATCCAGATCGACACCAGCAACTACGGCGAAGAGGACGGACCCGGCGAGCGTGCGGCGGCGGAGTACGTGATGGGACTGCTGAGCGAGGTCGGCCTGGACCCGCAGATCACGGAATCCGAGCCGGGCCGGGCGAGCGTGGTCGTGCGCACGCCTGGACGCGATTCCGCCCGTCCGGGCCTGGTCCTGCATGGACACCTCGACGTCGTGCCAGCACAAGCCAGCGACTGGCAGGTCGACCCCTTCGCTGCCGAAGAACGAGACGGCTGTATCTGGGGGCGGGGCGCGGTTGACATGAAGGACATGGACGCCATGTTGCTGGCCAACCTGCGGGCGTTGGCTCGTAGTGGTGAGAAGCCACCGCGCGACATCGTGTGGGCCTTCTTCGCCGACGAAGAAGCCGGTGGCGTGAAAGGCGCGGGACACTGCGTGGAGCAGCACCCCGAATGGTTCGAAGGCTGCACTGAAGCCATCAGCGAGGTCGGTGGATTCTCGGTCATGCTCCCCGACGCAGCGACCGGCGCCACCACACGCGCCTACCTGCTTCAGACCGCAGAGAAGGGCATTGCCTGGTTGCGGCTGCGGGCGCACGGTCGGGCCGGCCACGGGTCAGTGCCGAACGCTGAGAATGCCGTTGTGCGCCTGGCTGAGGCCATTGCGCGGATCAACGCCCACCCATGGCCCCGCACCTACATTGCCTCGGTCGGTCAGTTGATTGACGAAGTCGCGGCGATCACCGGTCTATCGATGGATCGCGAGGATCCCGAGCTCTTCCTGAGACAACTCGGTGGAGCGCGACCCTTCGTGGAGGCCACGCTGGCAGACACGGCCAACTTCACCATGCTGGATTCGGGCTACAAGCACAATGTGATCCCGCAGACCGCGACTGCCTCGCTGGATTGTCGCTTCCTGCCAGGTCACGGTGACGAGCTGATGGACACAATCGAGCGATTAGCCGGGGAGTTCGTTGACATCGAGATCGTTCACAAGGATGTAGCCCTGGAGGCCCCCTTCGAAGCTGATCTGGTGGACTCCATGCGTCACGCGCTGCTCAAGGAGGATCCCGGGGCGCACGTCCTGCCCTATTGCCTCTCCGGAGGGACCGACAATAAGCACCTGTCCCGGCTCGACATCACCGGCTATGGCTTTGCGCCGCTGCGCCTGCCCGAGGACCTCGACTTCGTTTCGATGTTCCACGGCATCGACGAGCGGGTGCCGATCGATGCCTTGGAGTTCGGGACTCGGGTGTTGCGCCGACTCATCACCGAATGCTGAAGCCGAAACCCGGCTCGATACCGAGCTGATCAGACAGTTCGCCGGACCCGGATGATCTTCCGGCGCAACCATGCGCGCCGACGTCCGCCCCAATAGACGCGGACCCGGTGCAACTCCCAATGACCGTGCTCGGCCTGCTCGGTCAACACCGCACGCACATGCGCGCGGGAGTCCTCCCGAGAGAACGTCACCAACTGATATTCGTACTCAACCATGTCGAGGAGAATCGTGACCGTAGCGAGCCTCGATGTCCAGCGATCCACAGACCGACGCCCAATTCGGTGCCGCCTTGGCGTGATCCGAGATACCGTCAGATCATGACTACCGACCCGCGGGCTGCGCTGAATGCCTTCGTCGCTGCCCTGGAGCGCCACCTGGAGATGGCGGCGGACCGACGTAGCAAAGATGACCCGCAAGTCATCGCCGCATACCAACGCATCGCCAACGCTTTCGTGGACTATGACGACGCGCTGCTCGATGCCTATGGCGAGGTCACCCCGCTGGATGTCTACAGCGATGACGGCGAGGGGTATGAGGATGACGACGAAGATGACGACACGGACGAAGACGATCTCGACGCCGTTGACCCCGACGGAGTCGACGTTGACTCGCTGAACGAAGACGATGACGATACCGATGACGACGACGAATTAGACGACGACGACGAGGACGACGAGGACGAGGACGAGGACGAAGATGACGGGCCAGCGAGTCGCCCGCTGTCATGAAGCTTGGACTGAGTTGTGGCTTTTGGGGGCAAGGCGGCAGTAGAGATGCGGACAACCTGGCGCTGGTGCAACGAGCCGAAGAGTTGGCCGTCAGCGTCGTCTGGGTTTCTGAGGCCTACGGACCAGATGCGGCCACGGTGCTGGCATGGATCGGGGCCAGGACGCGCCGCATCGGGCTAGGAGCGGGCGTCTTCCAGATCCCGGGCCGCACGCCGGCCATGACCGCGATGACGGCGGCAAGCCTCGACTCACTCTCTGATGGCCGATTCCGACTGGGCCTGGGGGTCAGCGGCCCACAGGTCTCCGAGGGGTGGCATGGAGTGCCGTTTGCCGCACCGCTTGGTCGCACCCGCGAGTATGTCGACATCGTGCGCTCGGTGCTGTCCCGCCGTCCCGTGACCTATGAAGGCAAGCACTTCACACTGCCGCTGCCCGATGGCCCCGGCAAGAGTCTGCGGCTCAACGTCTCAGCACTGTGCCGATATGTACCGGTCTATATCGCCGCCGTTGGTCCCAAGAACCTCGAACTGGCCGGGGAAGTCGGCGACGGGTGGCTTGCCGTGTTTGCCTCCCCTGAGTATCTCGACGAGCAAATCTCGGCCATCGAGCGCGGTCAAGCCCGCCGGACACCTCCCGCGGAAGACACCGAAACCACCCCGCCGTTCGAGGTCGATGCCACAGTGCCACTCGCGGTCGGCGCGAACCTCGAGCAGTGCGCGGCCCAAATCGCCCCTTACGCCGCGCTGTATGTCGGCGGGATGGGCTCACGGAAGCAGAACTTCTACAACGCGCTCGCTGTGCGGATGGGCTACCCGCAGGAGGCCGACAAGGTCCAGGAACTGTATTTGGCGAAGCAATGGCGCGATGCTGCCGCCGCCGTGCCGACCCAGTTCATCGACGACACCTCCTTGATCGGGCCAGCAGATCGACTGACCGAACGCATGCAGCGGTATGCCGACGCAGGCGTGACGACGTTGACGCTCGCGCCGTGGGGGGATGACCTCAGCAGCCGGATCAGCGCACTGGAGGCGGCCGTGGAGGCAGCCGATGGCCTGCGGCCAGGCGACAACTGATGGCGATTGTGGTGCTGTTGCGGCACGGTCGCACACAGTCCAACGCGAGCGGCGTCCTCGCGGGTTGGACCCCTGGCATTGGTCTGGACGAGACCGGGCGCACCCAAGCCGCACGGGTCGCGGCACGGTTGAGCAAGACACCGCTGGCGGGAGCATTGCTCAGCCCCTTGCAGCGATGTCAGGAGACCGCGAAGATTGTGCTGGCCGAGGGTGAAGACCGCCCTGCGCCGATCACCGAGGACGACATCGGCGAGTGCCGGTATGGCGACTGGACTGGTCGTCCGTTGAAGGAGTTGGCCAAGGAGCCCCTCTGGAAGGACGTGCAGGCCCGCCCGAGCAGCGTGATGTTTCCCAGCGGCGCGGACTTTCCCGGTGAGGGCATGCAGACCATGCAAGATCGCGCGGTGGCAGCCGTGCGACGCTTCGACGCCGAGATCGAGGACGCCCACGGCCCCGGCGCGATCTGGTTGGCAGTGAGCCACGGTGACGTCATCAAAGCCATCCTGGCCGACGCGGCAGGCACCGCCCTGGACAATTTCCAGCGGATCGTGGCCGACCCGGCTTCGGTCTCGGTGGTGCGTTACACCAAGGAGCAGCCCTTCCTGTTGCGGACCAACGACACCACCTCCGAGCCGATCGACTTGGGCGGCGTCAGCAAGGCGGCCCAGGAGGCCAACAACACGGACGCTGCCGTCGGTGGTGGAGCCGGCAACGATTAGGCTGAAGCAATGCCCGTGATCGACTTCGACCCACCAGAACGGTTCATCGCTGATTCGGTCGGACCCGCGGGTCAGCGCACGTTCTTCGTCCAAGCCGTGGCTGGCCTACAGGTGATGACTGCGGCCTTGGAGAAGGAGCAGGTGCGGCTCCTTGGTGAGAGCGTCATCGAAATGTTGGATGAGATGGCTTCCGACGCCGACGCCGATGACGACCTGGCAGACCAGGCCGCTCAGGAACGAACGGTGCTCGACTCGGCACCATTGCAGACTCCCATTGAGGAGGACTTCCGGGTGCGACGCCTCAGCCTCGCGTGGGATCCGAATCGGCGTCGCGTCGTCATCGAAGCCAGTGACGCTGAAGAAGACGGCTCAGAGGAAGAAGGAAGCGCCGAGTCCACGAGTCTGCTGCCGGAGCAGGGCATCAGAGTCGTGTTGCCAGTGGGGATGGCACGGGGCTTCGCGGAGCGCTGCGCCGAAGCGATCACGGGGGGCCGACCCAACTGCCCGTTCTGCGGCGGTCCCCTGGACCCGAGTGGGCACATCTGCCCCCGGGCCAACGGCTATCGGCGGTGAGTGCCCAACCGGAGGCCTCGTTGTTGGCACAGGCTCCGATGCACGTTGAAGGGGTGCTGACCGAGGCGTCCAACCTGACCTTGCGGGTGCAGTTCGTCGTCGATGGCGAGCCTTCGCACCATCGCGGCGTCTACAAGCCGATCCAGGGGGAGCGACCCCTACCCGACTTCCCGGACGGCACCCTGGCGCACCGGGAAGTGGCTGCATACCTCATCAGTGAACTTGGCGGATGGGGGCTGGTGCCGCTGACGATTCTGCGCGATGGACCGTTGGGAGTGGGCTCGGTCCAGGAGTGGAAAGAGATCGTCGGCGCGGATTCTGACGCACCAGTCCTGCCGGCCAGCGGGTTGCTCGACGTAGTGGCCCCGGAGGAGGTCACCGACGGCTGGTTGAGCGTCCTCGACGCCGAAGATCACCGCGGCGCACCGCTGTGTGTCGTACATCGAGACGATCCACAGTTGGCATCACTCGCCGCGCTCGATGTCGTGCTGAACAACGCAGACCGCAAAGCGGCCCACATCGCGCTCGACGCTGACGATAGATTGTGGGGCTTCGATCATGGCCTCATTGGACATGTCCAGCCCAAACTGCGCACGGTGCTGTGGGGTTGGGCAGGACAGCAGCTGCCGCAGGCCGACCTAGACCGGTTGAACCACCTGCGGCAGCGCGTCGAAACAGGGCAGGCGGGGGACCTCCCGGAACTGTTGGACAAGTGGGAAATGCTGGCTTTGCATCAGCGCGTGACGGCTTTGCTCTGCGAGGGTGAGTTCCCCGATGTCCCCTCCGGCCGCTATCCGTTGCCCTGGCCGCTGTGGTGACCAGGCACAGGGTGGAGCGCTGAGCGGATACGCTGCCTGACGTGAAAGCCTGGCCCGCCCCGACTGTCCCTCGTCTGCCCGGCAGCGGCGGCCCGTTGCACGTCTTCGACACCCCGAGTCAGCACGATCAACGGGTCCACCCCGAGAGCGGCACCGTGGGGCTGTACGTCTGCGGCATCACCCCCTATGACGCCACGCATTTGGGGCACGCCGCCACGTATGTGACGTTTGACCTGGTCATTCGCGTACTGCGCGATGCTGGCCTGTCGGTGACCTACGTGCAGAACGTCACGGATATCGATGAGCCACTACTGGAGCGGGCTCAGCGGGACGGCATCTCGTGGCAGGATCTCGCGGCGCGGGAGATCGAACTGTTCTTCACCGACATGCACGCTCTCGGTCTCATCCCACCGCAGCACTACATCGGCGCCGTCGAGGGCATCCCCGACGACGTTTCAGCGATCGCGCAACTGCTCTCCTCCGACGCCGCCTACACGGTCCACGGCGATGTGTATCTCGACCTGGCCCGGACCAACACGTTCGGCGCTGTCTCGGGGTGGACCCGCGAACAGATGCTCGCGGTGTATGCAGACCGCGGCGGCGACCCGGAGCGCGACGGCAAGCGCGATGCCCTGGATCCCCTGCTCTGGCGTGCCCAGCGCAAAGGGGAGCCATCTTGGCCCGGCGGCGACTTGGGCGATGGGCGGCCAGGGTGGCACATCGAGTGCTCCACCATCGCGTTGCGCTACCTCGGGATGAGTTTCACGATCCAAGGTGGTGGAGATGATCTGATCTTCCCGCACCATGAGATGAGCGCCGTGCAGGCTGTCGCGCTGACTGGTCGGCGGCCGTTTGCCAGCGTCTACATGCACCAGGCGATGGTGGGTCTTGGCGGCGAGAAGATGAGCAAGTCCAAGGGCAACCTGGTGCTGGTCTCGGCGCTGCGGGCAGAAGGCGTCGATCCGATGGCGATCCGGCTGGTGTTGCTGGCGCAGCACTACCGCAGCGCCTGGGGGTACACCGAAGACCTGCTGGCGCAAGCATCTGAGCGGCTGACTCGCTGGCATCAGGCTGCTCGACTCGTGGACGGCAGCCTGAGCCCGAGCGACGCCGACGAAGCCACGGTGCAGGACCTTCGTGTCGCGTTGGCCGACGACCTCGACTCGCCGCGTGCACTGAAGCTGGTCGACGTTTGGGCCGACAGCGTCGACCAGGCGGGCACCGGTTCACCCCTTGTCGCGCGCGCCGCAGAGGCGCTGCTCGGCATACCGCTGCTGCCGGTTGAAGAAGATCGCGGCAACTAGCCGCCAACGCTCACTCGCCGGCAGTGCCTTCACCGTCATCTCGGCGCCGCAGGTAGCGCTCGAACTCCTTGGCGATCGCATCCCCACTGGCCTCGGGTAAGTCCGCGGTGTCCTGCGCCTCCTCTAGCGACTCGACATACTCAGCGACTTCCTCGTCAGATGCGGCCAATTCGTCCACACCGCGCTCCCATGCCCGGGCCTGCTCGACCAACTCAACCTCGTCGATGACGCAACTCAACAACTCTTCGAGCCGGCCCAACAACGCCAACGAAGCCTTCGGTGACGGAGCTCCACCGGCATAGTGGGGCACAGCCGCCCAACAGGACAGCGTTGGCAGGTCCACCTGCCGCGCCTGATCGTTGATCACGCCGACGATGCCGGCCGGGCCTTCGTACGTGCTGATCTCGATGTCATCCCCGAGGGCTCGTAAATCTTCGTCCTCGGAAGTCACACCGACCGGGATGGGCCGGGTATGCGGGACGTCGGCAAGGAGCCCACCGAGCGTGATCAACAAGGTTGAGCCGTGGTGCACCGCGAAAGCCAGAATCTCCGAGCTATAGGTCCGCCACCTGATCGAGGGCTCGATCCCCATCACCAGGAGCACGTCGCGGCCCAACGGTGAATCCTGGATCAACATCACTCGAGTCGTCGGCCACTGCACCGAACGCAAGCCGTCGACCACACTCACCGTCGGGCGATTGACCTGGAAGTCGTAGTACTCCTCCGGATCCATCGCCGCGACGAGGCTGGCGTCCCACACTCGGGCCAGGTGCTGAATGGTCCCGGTCGCGCATTCGCCGGCATCATTCCAACCCTCGAAGGCAGCGATCACGATGGGATCCCGCAGTGGCGGAATCTCAGCCAACTCGATCACATGGCCTCCTCTGGCCTAGCGGATGCTCTGGAGCCAGCCTAGAGGCAGGCGGCTACAGTCGGCGCCATGACCGCGCCAGTGTTTCCAAGCGCCGTGCTGTGGGACATGGACGGGACGATCATCGACACCGAGCCCTATTGGATCGCCGAAGAGACCTCGCTGGTCGAGCACGCCGGGGGCACCTGGAGCGAAGCGCAGGGCATGGAGATGGTCGGCAACGACTTGCGCCACTCCGCACAGATCATGCTGGATCGGACTCCGATCACCGGCTCGTCCGACGACGTCGTTGATGCCCTGCTGAGCGGGGTGATTCAACGTGTTCGAGCGCACATGCCGTGGCGACCTGGGGCGCGAGAGTTGATTGACGAACTGCGTGTGGCGGGTGTGCCGATGGCGTTGGTCACGATGTCCTGGCAACCACTGGCGCAGGCACTGGTCCAGCGGCTGCCCACAGATACCTTTGCCACCGTCGTGACCGGGGACGCGGTGCCCCGAGGCAAGCCGCACCCTGATCCCTATCTCATCGCTGCGCAGCGACTCGGCGTTGACCCGGCGGACTGCATCGCTATCGAAGACTCGCCAACTGGCGTGCGGGCTGCGGTGGCTGCCGGTGTCCCCACTGTGGCGGTGGCCCACATGGTGCAGGTTGAACCCACGGCCGGGGCACTATCGTGCGACACCCTGGAAGGGATGCGGCTGGCTGACCTGCGTGCACTGTTTGCCCGGGGGTAATCTCCTCACCGCTCAGGCTGAGGGCACGGTAGTTTCCACGTCGTCATCGATGAGCCGTGCCTGACCGCTGTGCCGAGGGTCGAGCGCGCGCTCCAATGCGTTGTCGGGTAGCGGGGGTGGGATGCCGTCAAAGGCCGGGCAAATGGACTTGTGGTGACACCAGTCGCACAACCGGCTCGTCCGAGGGCGCCAATCACCTGTTGTCGCTGCCCGCTCAATGGCGTGCCACAGGGCTTTGATCTTGCGCTCGGTGGCGAGGAGGTCGTGCTCAGTGGGCTCATACCTCAGGATCTGCCCGTCGCGGAGGTAGACCAGTTGCAACATGCTCGGCAGCACCTCTCGGGTGCGCCACAAGACCAGGGCATAGAACTTCATCTGAAAGAGCGCCTTGCCCTCAAAGAGCTCTGACGGCGAGCGCCCCGTCTTATAGTCCACGATCCGCAGGCGGCCATCTGGTGCCACATCGAGCCGGTCGACGTACCCCCGCAAAATCAAGCCTTCGACGTCTGCCTCGACATACAATTCGCGCTCGGCCGGCTCCAACCGTGAGGGGTCCTCCAGCGTGAACCACCGGTCGATGAGCTTCTCGGCCTCGGCAAACAACGCTGCCGTCTCTGGCCCTGCTGCGTCTGTCTGCTCCGGATCACTCAGCAAGGAGGGCAGGTCAGGCTCGGCATCCACCATGGCAGCCCACTGAGCCGGCAACAGGCCGTGCGCCGCATCGGCCGTTCGGTCGATCGGCGGCAGGTCAAAGAGGCGCTCTAACACCGAGTGCACCAGCGTGCCCCGGGCTGCCGCCCGACTCGGCGGCTCCGGCAACTTGTCGACCACCCGAAACCGATACAACAATGGACACTGCATGAAGTCGGCGGCCCGACTCGGTGACAGGGCTCGCTTCATGCCTGCACTCTACGAACTGCCACCGACCAACCCGACCTCGAGCCCCACACGTACGCTGGCAGGCATGTCGGCAGCCGCTCCATCGCGTTCGCGCTGGCAGATCGGGACGCTGACCGGGGTGCCGGTCTACCTCGGCAAGTCGTGGGTCATCGTCGCGGCCGTCATCATGTTTCTCTTCGGCCCCGCCGTGAGTGACATCGTGCCTGGCCTCGGCCCTATCGCGGGGTATGCCGTTGCCGCCTTCTTCGCGGTGCTGCTGTTGCTGTCGGTCCTGGTGCATGAGGCAGCGCATGCACTGACCGCGCGGCGTTGCGGCTTCACCGTGCAACGCATCGTCGCGGACTTCTGGGGCGGGCACACGGCATACCAAGGCGGTCAGCACCGCCCAGGTCAGGCCGCAGCCGTGGCCGTTGCCGGGCCCATGGCCAACGCGGCGCTCGCCCTCGGAGGGTGGCTCCTAGTGCAAGACCTCGATCGAGGTGTCCTCTGGTTGCTGCTGACCGCGTTCACCACCGCCAACGGCTTCGTCGCCGTCTTCAACCTGCTGCCCGGCCTGCCGCTGGACGGGGGATTCCTGGTTGAAGCGCTGGTATGGCGGATCACGGGTTCGCGAGGGTTAGGCACGCTGGTGGCTGGATGGTGTGGTCGGCTCCTGGTCCTTGGACTGCTCTGGTGGGCCATCGGCATACCGCTGACCTCGGGTGTGCCGCTGGACCTTTATCGCATCCTGTGGGTGGGACTTATCGCCGCCTTCCTCTTCGCGGGCGCGACCCGGGCGGTGCGTGCCGGAGGGTCCCGACGCCGCTTTGAAGCAACCACGATCGAGTCCGTATGGCGCCCCGTGCGACACGTGTTGGCGAATGCCTCGGTGCACTCCATCGACTGGGGTCGGGCGCCGCTATGGGTGGTGACCGGTCCGGACGGCTCGCCCATCGGTCTGGTCGACGAGCAGGCCCTGCGTGCCGTGCCGACCACCGGCCAGGCGACGACGCCCGTGTCTTCGGTTGCCTTGCGCCAGCCGCCGGGATGGGTCCTCACCGCCACCCCGGAGCAGTCGGTGGTCGATGTGGTCGCCTCGATGCAGGCCATGCAGTCACCCGTGGTGGCCGTGCAACTGCCGAACGGCGACGTGCCAGCAGTGATCTTCGCGGCCGACCTCTGAGCGCCGCCTACACTCACCGACGTGAACCACAGCGCCGCACAACCCCCCGCCACCGGAGCCGACCGACGCCGAGGCCCACTGCGAGTGGGCGAGCCGGTGCAACTGACCGACCCGCGGGGCCGGTTGCACACGATCACGTTGGAGGAGGGCAAGGATTTTCACACCCACCGGGGCCATCTCCAGCACGACGACCTGATAGGAGCACCCGATGGCTCGGTGGTGACACACAGCTCTGGGGCCGAGTTCCTTGCGCTGCGGCCCCTGTTGAGTGACTACGTGATGTCCATGCCGCGCGGGGCCCAGGTCATCTATCCCAAAGACGCCGGTCAGATCGTGACCATGGCCGACATTTACCCCGGTGCGCGCGTGGTCGAGGCGGGTGTCGGCTCGGGCGCGTTGAGCCTGTCTCTGCTGCGGGCAGTCGGTGACACGGGAACACTCTTTTCGTTTGACCGCCGCGAGGACTTCGCGGACATTGCCGCGGCCAACGCGCGAGTCTTCTTCGGCGGTGAACACCCGGCGTGGCAGATCACGGTGGGTGACTTGGTCGAAGCGCTGCCGGAAACGGTCGCTCCGCACAGCATCGACCGGGTGGTCCTCGACATGCTGGCACCGTGGGAGTGCCTGCCGGTGGTGGCGGAGGCACTCGTTCCTGGTGGACTGTTGATCTGTTACGTCGCCACAGCCACCCAGCTGTCCCGGGTCGCGGAAACGGCCCGCACTCACGGCGGCTTCACCGAGCCGGTGGCCTGGGAGTCGATGGTGCGCGGTTGGCATCTTGAAGGCTTGGCAGTGCGTCCCGAGCATCGGATGCACGGGCACACCGGCTTCTTGATCTCAATGCGTGCGCTGGCCCCGGAGACCTCAGCACCACGACTGAAGAAGCGCCCGGCGCCCGGCGCCTACGGTCCGGACTATCGGGAGCAGATGGACGAACAGGGGGAGTGGACCTCTGCCGATGTGGGGGAGCGGCCCATCTCGGACAAGCGCGTCCGACGCACCCGTCGCAACGTCATCGCGGCCGCCGACATCGCAACGGATGGACCAGCGATGTCCGAGTCATTGCAGGAGGGGCAGGCGAATCCTCAGATCCCCCGAGTAGCGTGGAGGAATGACTGAAGTTCAGGTCCGGCAGTTGGAGCGCCAGGTCGCCGTCCTGCAGCGGCGCCTGGGGGAGTCGAGCGCGCAGAACGAGCGCTTGGCGAGCACCCTGAGCAGCGCCAAGCAACGACTCGTCGCATTGCGCGAAGACTTGGATCGCGTCTCCTCCCCCCCGTTGACCTTCGGAGTGGTACTGCACCGGCACGAGGCGTCCACAACTGAGGCAGAACCGCCTGTCACTGTTTTTGATGTGCTCAGCGGTGGGCGCAAGGCCCGCGTGTTGGCCTTCAGCGACGTGCCCTACGCCGACCTCGTGCCGGGGCGCGAAGTGCTGCTGAACGAATCCCAGTCGATCGTAGGGGTGGCCGACTTCGAGCAGATCGGCGAGGTCGTCACCGTCAAAGAGGCCCTGGGCAGCGACCGAGTGCTCGTGCTGCTGCGCGGTGAAGACGAACGGGTATGCCGACGGGCTGGCTCCTTGACCGATGTTGCCATCCGGGCCGGTGACGCGTTGTTGATGGACACCCGGAACGGCTTCGTCTACGAACGCATTGCCCAACCCGAAGTCAGCGAATTGGTGCTCGAGGAGGTCCCGGACATCACATATGCCGACATCGGTGGCCTGGGACGCCAGATCGAGCAGATCCAGGACGCCGTCGAGCTGCCGTTCCTGCACCCCGATTTGTATGCCGAGCATCAGTTGCGACCACCCAAGGGCGTGTTGCTCTATGGTCCCCCCGGTTGCGGGAAGACCCTGATAGCTAAGGCGGTTGCTGCTTCGCTGGCCCGCAAGGTCGCCGAACGCAGCGGCCGCAGCAACCCACAGAGTTTCTTCCTGAACATCAAGGGCCCGGAACTGCTCAACAAATACGTCGGAGAAACCGAACGACACATCCGGTTGATCTTCCAACGGGCGCGCGAGAAGTCGAGTGACGGTACCCCCGTGGTCGTGTTCTTCGACGAGATGGAGTCGCTGTTCCGCACCAGGGGCTCAGGTGTCTCCTCCGACGTCGAAACGACGATTGTGCCGCAGTTGCTCGCCGAGATCGACGGTGTCGAACGCCTGGAAAACGTCGTCGTCATCGGTGCCTCGAACCGGGAAGACATGATCGACCCGGCGATCCTGCGGCCTGGGCGCCTGGACGTCAAGATCAAGATCGAACGCCCGGATGCCGAGAGCGCGCACGACATCTTCAGCAAGTACCTCACCGATAGCGTGCCACTGCATACCGATGATCTGAATGCGCATGGCGGCGACCGCGCCGCAACCCTCGAGGCGATGATCGCAGCGAGCGTTGAGCGGATGTATTCACCGATGGAAGAGAACAAGTTCCTCGAGGTGACCTACGCCGGTGGCGACAAGGAGACGTTGTATTTCAAGGATTTCAACTCCGGCGCGATGATCCACAACATCGTCGACCGCGCCAAGAAGCGCGCGATCAAGGACCTGTTGACGAATGAGTCCCATGGTCTGCGGGTGGAGCACCTCCTTGCGGCCTGTGTCGATGAGTTCAAGGAGAACGAAGACCTGCCGAACACGACGAACCCTGACGACTGGGCCAGGATCTCGGGCAAGAAGGGTGAGCGCATCGTCTACATCCGCACGTTGGTCGCCGGCAAGGATGGCGTGGAGCCAGGGCGCACGCTGGATCGCGGCACGCCGGGGCAATACCTCTAACATGGTGCATCCCGCAGACGTGTTCCTATGACCGTGCGCCGGGTGATGGGGATCGAAACCGAATACGGCATCACCCGTCCCGGTGACCCGCGTGCTGACCCCATCCACCTGTCCGGGTTGATCGTGCGTGGGTATGCCGACTTTGCCGGTGCCACGGGCGCGTTGCCGCAGAGCGCCGGATGGGACTACGCCGACGAAGCCCCGCTGCGTGATGCCCGTGGGTATGAGGTGGCCCGCGAGCTGGCCGACGTCAGCCAACTCACCGATGTCGATGACCCGACGTTGGCCAACTCGGTGCTCTCCAATGGGGCCAGGCTGTATGTCGACCATGCCCACCCGGAGTACTCCTCACCGGAGGTCACCAACCCGCTCGATGCTGTGCGCTACGACCGAGGTGGGGAGATCGTCATGCAGCGGGCTGCTGCCGCCACCGACGGCATCCGGCTCTACAAGAACAACGTCGACGGCAAAGGTGCCTCCTACGGCACGCACGACAACTACCTGCTGGACCGCTCGGTGCCCTTTGCCCAGCTGGTCACAGGGTTGTTGCCGTTCCTGGTGGCTCGCCCGTTGATCTGCGGGGCAGGCCGCGTCGGCATCGGACCTGCCAGCGAAGAGCCGGGTTTTCAGATTTCTGCCCGGGCTGACTACATCGAAACCGAGGTTGGCCTGGAGACGACCCTGCGCCGCCCGCTGGTCAACACCCGCGACGAACCGCATGCCACGGCCACGAAGTATCGGCGGCTGCACCTCATCACCGGCGATGCCACGTTGGCCGATGTCGGGGGACTGCTCAAGGTCGGCAGTACCAGCCTGGTGTTGCGGCTGATCGAGAGCGGTCTTACCCCCGACCTCGAGTTGGCCAACCCGGTGGCTGCGGCGCGCACTCTGTCTCGAGACGACACCTTGCGCGCCACCGTTGGCACCCGTGACGGTCGGCGGCTCAACGGACTGGACATCCTGGCCGCCTACGTGAACGCTGCGCAGTCGGCATACGCGCAGGATCGCGAAGGCTGGGCGCACGATGCGGAAACCGACCTGGTGCTGAGCGAATGGTCCGACCTGTTGGATGACCTCACGCGCGATCCGGACTCCGCAGCCGATCGGGTGGACTGGGTGGCCAAGCGCGCCCTGCTGGGCGCCTATCGCGATCGTGCCGGGCTGGCGTGGGATGACCCTCGGCTGGCGCAGATCGACATTCAATACAGCGACATGGACCCCCAACGCGGACTCGCCCTCCGGATACGCGCCTCCGGGCGGCTTCGCCACCTGGTGAGCGAGGCGGATGCGCAGACGTGTGCCAGTCAGGCTCCGACCGACACCCGGGCATGGTTTCGCGGCGAATGCGTGCGCCGCTTCGGTGCATCGATCCGGGCCGCGTCCTGGGACTCGGTGGTCTTCTCTCGCCCGGATCGCCACGCCAGCCGGATCAGCCTGCCCGAGCCGTTACAGGCCACGAGTGCGCAAACTCAGGCTCTCTTCGACGAGGCAGGGACGCTTGATGAGTTTCTCGACTCGCTGAAGAGCCAATCGGCCAACCGCGGCGCCACCACCGAGGTGTAGCCGCCGGATACCATCGAAGACCTAGGGAACATCACAGTGAAGGTGAGGATGAGATGGCTGCACGCGAGCAGGCACATCGCAAACACGAGCGGGAGCCCGAGCCGGAGCCCCCCGCAGATCCGCCATCGGCTGGGCAGGACACCGCGAAGCAGCGCGATGAGGAGACCGACGCCCTGCTCGATGAGATCGACGGCGTGCTGGAGACCAATGCCCAAGACTTTGTGCACTCATTCGTGCAGAAAGGTGGGCAGTGAGTAGTCGATCCAGCGGCCCGGACGGGCGGCTCGGGCCAGCCTTCTGCGCCGTCGGGGGCACCTCGTTCGTGGATTTTCTGGCGGCTCAGGCTCCGCACCTCCTGCCAGGAGGCAGCCACGATGCCGCGCGTCACGGCGACGGTAACGGCGCGCTTCAAGCGCCCCATGGCACCACGATCGTCGCGTTGACGTATGCCGACGGAGTGGTGGTGGCCGGGGATCGGCGGGCGACGATGGGCACCATGATTGCCCGTCGCGACATGGACAAGGTCTTTGCTCCGGACGACTATTCCGCGGTCGGCATCGCCGGGTCGGCTGGCGTGGCCATCGAGATCGTGAAGTTGCTGCAGGTCGAGTTGGAGCACTACGAGAAGGTTGAAGGCACCACGCTGTCATTGGAGGGCAAGGCAAATCGGCTGGCCAGCATGATCCGAGGCAATCTGACCAACGTGTTTCGCGGACTCAGCGTCTTGCCGGTCTTTGCCGGGTACGACCTCGGCGCGCAGCGGGGGCGGATCTTCTCCTACGACGTGACCGGGGGAAGTTATGAGGAGCAGGGCCATCACAGCATCGGCTCCGGTTCGGTCTTTGCCCGTGGCGCCTTGAAGAAGCTGTGGCAGCCGCAGTTGGATCGCGACCGCGCGATATCGGTGGCCGTGGAGGCGCTGTACGACGCGGCTGACGATGACTCGGCGACCGGTGGGCCTGATGTGAGTCGCCGGATCTGGCCGACGATGGCCGTATTGTCCGCCGAGGGCGCGCAGTTCCTGAGCGACGAGACCCTAGAAGTCGTGGTGCGCGCCGTGGTCGAGGCCCGCACCGGCAACCCAGGGGGTGCACGATGACGTTTGGCATGTACGTCTCGCCCGAGCAACTGATGAAAGACCGGGCCGATTATGCCCGACAAGGTATTGCTCGCGGTCGCTCGGTCATCGTCGCGTCCTGCACTGATGGCATCGCCTTCATCGGCGAGAATCCCTCGCGCAGCCTGCACAAGATCTCCGAGATCTATGACCGCATCGGGTTCGCTGCGGTCGGCAAATACAACGAGTTCGAGAACTTGCGCGTGGCGGGCATCAGGTACGCCGATCTGCGCGGCTTCTCCTACGACCGCACCGACGTTACTGCTCGCGGGTTGGCCAACGCCTACGCCCAGACCCTGGGCACGGTGTTCACCCAAGAGGCCAAGCCGTATGAGATCGAGATTGCCGTCGCTCAGGTCGGGCCGAGGGTGGAGCAAGACCAGATCTTCCGGTTGACCTATGACGGATCGGTCAGCGACGAGCCAGGCTTTGTCGCGATGGGCCGGGGCAGCGATGTTCTCACCGAAGGGCTGGCCGCACGGTGGAACGCCGAGTTGGGCTTGCCCGCGGTGCTGCAGTTGTGCCTTGAGTTGCTCGGTAGTGCCAGCACGCCGCCTGCACATGTCAGCGCGGACGACCTCGAGGTGGCGATCCTGGACCGCCAGCGCCCTCGGCGCACCTTCCGCCGCCTCGAGAGCGCCGATCTGAATTCTCTGCTGGCCGCGGCCGACGGCCACGCCGGCTGACGGCATACGTTCATGGCGCTCGGGCGCAAGATATGTACGCCCCTGCCCGGGAGGAGTCAGGAGGACGCCTAGGCTGGGACGTATGGAACGGCGCATCTTCGGGATCGAGACCGAGTTCGGGGTGACCTGTGCCTTCGTCGGTGACCGGCGACTGTCCTCCGATGAGGTGGCCCGCTATCTGTTCCGCAAAGTGGTCAGTTGGGGACGCTCCAGCAACGTCTTCCTGGTCAATGGCTCACGGCTTTACCTCGATGTCGGGTCGCACCCCGAATACGCCACCGCCGAGTGCGACTCGCTGTCCGACCTGATCGCCCAAGACAAGGCGGGGGAGTTGATCGTTCACGATCTCGCGGTCGACGCAGAGAAACGGATGGCCGAAGAAGGCATCCAAGCACGGGTCTACGTGCTGAAGAACAACGTCGACTCCCGCGGCAACTCCTACGGCTGCCACGAGAACTACCTGATCAGGCGCCGCGGCCAACTCAGTCGGATCACCGACACGCTGATCCCGTTCCTGATTACCCGCCAGATCGTGACCGGTGCGGGTCGGCTACACGTGGTGGGGGATCGGGCGACATACCAAGTCAGTCAGCGAGCCGACCACATCTGGGACGGGCTGAGCTCAGCGACCACTCGCTCACGGCCGATCATCAACACCCGCGACGAGCCGCACGCTGACGCCGAGCAGTATCGCCGTCTACACGTGATCGTCGGGGATTCCACGATGAGCCAGAGCACCACCATGCTCAAGGTGGCCATCACAGACTTGTTGCTGAAGACCATCGAGGACGGCACGATCCTGCCTGACTTCTCGCTGCAAAACCCGATTCGGGCGATCCGGGACATCAGCCGAGACGTGACCGGAGCCCACGAAGTGGCCCTGAACAACGGCACCAGCCTCTCGGCCATTCAACTTCAGACCCAAGTGCTTGAGATCGTGACGAAGTATGCCGCCCGCACCGGCCTCGCCACGCAGCCGCACTATGCGTGGGCACTGGAATTGTGGGAGCGCGCGTTGCATGCCGTGGCCACCGGGCAGCACGACTTGATCGACACCGAGATCGACTGGGTGATGAAGTGGGCCATGCTGCGCAGGTATGCCGACAAGCACGATCTGCCGATGGGCGATGCGCGGATGCAGCAACTCGACTTGGCGTGGCATGACATCCATCCCGAACGGGGCCTGTTCAACATCGTCGAACGACGTGGTGGATCGAAACGGCTCTGCGCACGTGAAGAAGTGGAGCGTGCGCTGTCAACCCCGCCGCAGACAACCCGAGCCAAATTGCGCGGGGATTTCGTGCGGGTTGCCCAGAATGCCCGCCGCGATTTCAGCGTCGACTGGGTCCACCTGAAACTCAACGACGCGGCGCAGCGAACGGTGCTGTTGAAGGACCCGTTTGTGGCTGCCGATGCGCGGGTCGATGAACTGCTAGCCTCCATTGGTGCTGGTCCTCCCAGCCAGTATCCAGGCTCACCGCTGTAGGCTGAGCCGTTCCCGATCCGCCCCCCAAATCAAGGACTGTGCGTGCGCTCACCTCGTGTCCGGCTGCTCGCAGCCGCTGCTGCCCCTATCATCTTCCTCGCCGCGTGTTCCTCCGATGAGGAGCCCGACACCGCCACGGAGACGTCTTCGGCCGACGACAGCAGCCAGACTTCTGCGGCACCAGACGACGCTTCGGCAACGTCGCAGCCAGGTGATGACCTGTCTGCTGTCACCGTCGAGATGACTGCGAACGACGATGACGTCGAGGTGCCTTCCATGCTCTTGGACGGCGAGCCGTTCGCCGACGCCGATCTGCCCTTCTCAGTCGGCTCAACCGTCACCGAGAAGCTCGAGCCGGGTGAGGGCGATGAGGTGGCCGAGGGTGAAGAGGTCGAGGTGAAATACCTCGCCGTCAATGGC
>JBBSNC010000009.1:0-24750 GCA_038232855.1 Actinomycetales bacterium | reverse complement strand
GTGGTGGTCATGGGCGGCGATGGGTCACTGAACTGGGTGCTGTCGACGTGCATGGAGCACGACCTGTTCGGTGGCCTTGGCGCGATCGGGCTCGTCCCGATGGGCACGGGCAATGACTTCGCGCGGGGGATAGGGCTGCCGCTGGACCTTCTCGAGGCTGCCAAGGTCGCCGTGCGGGGGGCGCGCACCGAGTGCGACCTCTTGGTCGACGAGGACGGCAACGTCGTGATGAACGCGGTGCATGCAGGCATCGCGGCCGCAGCCACCCAACAGGCGGCCGGGCTCAAGGGCACCATCGGCACCGCGGGGTATGCGGTCGGTGCGCTCAGCGCTGGCACGAGCACCAAGGGGTGGGAGGTCGCCGTGTATGTCGATGGCACCGAGGTGTTGGATGCGGATCACGATGCACTGATGGTGACCGTTGCAGTGGGGGCTTCGGTCGGCGGCGGAACCCGGGTTGCACCGGATGCAAAGCACACCGATCGCAAGGCCGACGTCATGATCGCCACCGCGCTCGGGGCCTGGGATCGAGCCTCGTTCGCGGTGGATCTGCGTCGCGGCCAACATGTGGAACGCGATGACGTCATGATTGTCCAAGGCACCGAAGTCACGGTCGAGGCGGTGGACCCCGACAAGGAATTCTTGGTCAACGTGGACGGCGACATCGACGAGAGTTATCGGCGGCGCACCTGGACGTTGCAGCCCCAGGCCTGGGTATGCCGCACCTGCGAGGACGAGCAGGACAACGGGGCCGCGTGACGGCCGGCCACTTCATCGGGTTGGACCTGGCCTGGGGTGAAAAAAAGCCCACGGGCGTGGCGGTCATCGACTGCACCGGGCACCTTGTCCACGTCTCCACCCAGAGCACCGATGAGACGATCGTGGCTGCCCTGTCGGCATACGTCGGTGCTGCGGTGGTGGTGGGGATCGATGCCCCGCTGGTGGTCACAAACCCGAGCGGCAACCGCCCTTGTGAGGCCGCACTCAATCGGGATTTTCGCCAATTCGAAGCAGGTGCGCACCCCTCTAATACGGGGAAGCCTGAGTTTCGACATACCCCCCGCGGGGCTCGCCTCGCGAGCTCATTGGGACTGGATATCGACCCGGAGTCGCGAGCCGAACGTCGAGCAATCGAGGTGTATCCACACCCGGCCACCATCGTGCTCTTTCGGCTCGGTCGGACCCTGAAATACAAACAGCGCAGCGGCCGGTCAGTGGCTGAGCTGCGGCTCGCCTTGCTTCAGTTGATGCACCTCATCGAGGGTTTGGAGGGGGCGGAACTGCCGATGGTGGTGCGCACAGATGCGACGTGGCGCGCCCTGCGCAGCAACGCTGAGGAAGCGCAGCGCAAGAGTGAGCTGCGGCGCGTTGAGGACCAGGTCGATGCCGTCGTGTGTGCCTACGTCGCGATGTTGGCTCACCGCCGCCCGGCAGCGATGACGACATACGGCGACCTCGCGACTGGATACATCGTGACGCCGACGTTGCCACGGGACTTCACCCCTGCCGCGCAGCCGTTGCACGTGGGGGATCCGCGAGTGCAGCGAGCGGTCCAGACGTTCGAGCAGCGCAGACCCCAGATCGTGAATGCCACCGATGCCTATGCCACCTTGGTGACCGAGATGCTCGACGACGCAGGCATCAACTATCTGAGCGTGACCGGGCGCACCAAGAGCGTTGCCTCATTCGCCGGAAAGGCCATCCGGCAGGTCGCCGGGCAACCGGCGTTTCCCGAACCGATGGAGCAGATCACCGATCAGATCGGCATCCGCGTGATCACGTTCGTGCAGAGCGATGTGGCGGCTGTGGCCGATCTGCTCGCGGCGCAGATGACGGTGCTGGACGACCGCGACATGGGGCAGGAGACGGCGCAGCAGGGGTTGTTCGGATACGCCAGTCGGCACATCCTGGTCGCCGCCGATGCGGATGCCGGCGACGTTCCGGGCGGATTCGCCGGGCACCGCGCATCAGTGCAGGTGCGGACCGTGCTGCAACATGCCTGGGCCGAGTTCGAGCACGACATCCGCTACAAAGGCACGGTGCCGCAGGAGCACGTGCCCGACCTTGACCGGCGCTTCACCTTGGCGGCGGGCCTGCTGGAGTTGGCCGACCGCGAGTTCTCGACGATTCGAGATCGGCTGCAAGAGAGTATGACCGGGCAGCGCGCTGCCGAGGATGCCGACGATCCGCGGATCAGTGCCCAAGACCTTGCCTCGTTCCTGGCGGGCAGATTCACCGACGCCGGGTGGTCCCGGACCGAGCACTACGGGTGGATATCCGGTCTGCTCTTGGAGTTGGGGGTGACCTCGTTGGAGGAGCTGGGGGCACGCTTGGCCACCGTCGACACGGCAGCGATCAATGCCGGGATGGACTACCGCTACCCGCCTGGTGCTGTCCGCAGGCTCGATGACGCGCTACTGCATGTGTTCGGTGAGCAGTATGTGGCGCTGTCGGGCAACGCCGAACGGTTCGACGCGCTCCGGTCTCGGCTGGAGCGGTTGCGCTCTCGCCTCGGGAGCAGTTGAGCCGAGTGTTGCGGCTCGACGTCCAGCACATCTACGGCATGGTCCACGGCTGAGCGCGCCATAGGCTGATTCGGTGAGCCTGTCGAACGCGGAACTGGTCGAGGGTATCCGGGCGGCACTTGCCCAAGGCGCCAACCCCGTCCGGGCAGCCGGACAACAGCGGTACATGAAGTCCGAGATGCCCTTTCGTGGCCTCACCTCACGCGAGGTGAAGTCGGCCATCAGGCCCCTGTTGCGCGCATACGCCCCGCTGAACCGAGCCGAGTGGGGGCAATGCGTCACCAGGCTCTATGACGATGCGGCATACCGGGAGGAGCGGTATGCCGCGTTGCAGGTGGTGCGCCACCGCGCGGCCAAAGGATGGCTCGACGCGGAGGCATTGCCACTGCTCAGGCACCTGATCGTGACCGGCGCGTGGTGGGATCTGGCTGACGAGGTGAGCACGCATCCGCTGCGGGATGCGCTGCTCGCTGATCGGGGACACGTCGATCCGGTGTTGCGGGAGTGGGCCTGGGATGGGGACCTGTGGCTCCGTAGGGCTTCGGTGCTCAGCCAGATCGGAGCCAAAGAACGCACCGACGTCGCCTTGCTTCGTCATGTGATCGAGGCGAATGTGGGGGATACGTCGTTCTGGCTGCGCAAGGCCATCGGCTGGGCGCTTCGGGACTTTGCCAAGCCGACCCGGGGTGGGTTCGGGCCGAGGCCGCTCGGTTGAGTCACTCCCTGTCTGGCCTCTCCCGTCGCGAAGCGATGCGTCACCTGATGTAGCCCTCAATCAAAGGTGAAGAGGCCCCTTGGCCTTGGCCATCGATGCAACCCAGGCGGCCGAGAACCCCGGGTCTCGAGCGGCGTGCGGCGTGATCAAGTAATCCGGACTTGCTGAATGACCGATGTGCGCGGGAATGACGCGTCAGAATCCCGCATCGCCGCGCACATCGGTCGCTCAGGTGAAGCGCAGCGCCGGGTCGCTCAGGTGAAGCGCAGCGCCGGGTCGCTCACCGAGCGCACACGCAGCCGGAGCACATCATGGAGATATCGCTTCGAGACACGCCACGGCTCGACCGGGCCTTGGCTCGGTAGTTTGGCGCGCGCCCGCACGATGTATCCAGAGCTGTAGTCGATCGGCGGCGCCAGGTCCCACTGGGCGGCGGCCGGCGGCAGTGTCGGTGTGACACTGCGATACCCGTGCCGATCCATGTGAGCCAGGAGTCGGCATACGTGTGCGGCGGTCAAGTCTGACTCCAACGTCCACGAGGCAACGGTGTATCCCAGCGACATCGCCAGGTTGGGCAGCCCGGAGAGCATCATGCCTCGATAGAGCAGACAGTCGGCCGGGTCGACCGGGGTGTCATCGACGGTGAAGGTGATGCCGCCAAGGACGAGCACCTCAAGACCGGTGGCGGTCACGATGGCGTCCGCCTCGATGCGGCGACCGTCGTGCAGACGGACGCCATCGGGCACCCCCTTGTCGATGGTTGAAGTGATGACCTCGGCGTTGCCCGTGCTGATGGCGTCAAACAGTTGATGGTCGGGGGTGACGCAGAGCCGCTGATCCCAGGGATCGTATGCGGGTTCAAAAGCCTCCTGGACGTCGTAGTCCTGCGGCAGGTGCTTGGCCGCGTTGTCGCGCAGGATCTTTTTGAGCAGCTTCGGCGATGCGCGGCTCAGGCGATACGTCGCCTGCGCGGTGACGATGTTCTGAGCCCGCACGATCTTGGAGGCGACCACACTCGGCACTCGCCCGTCGAGTCGCTGCGCCAGTGGATCGTTAGCCGGCAGCGACGCGACATACGACGGGGTCCGCTGCAGCATCGTGACGTGCTCAGCGCTGCGAGCCAGCTCAGGCACCAGCGTGATCGCAGTGGCGCCGCTGCCGATGACCACGATGCGCTTGCCCGTGGGGTCGAAGTCAGTGGGCCAGTGCTGCGGGTGGATTGTGTCGCCAGCGAACTGATCGAGGCCGGGTATGTCGGCCGTGTGCCCGTGGTCATACCGGTAGTATCCCGTGTTCCCCCACAGGAAGCGCGCGGTCATTCTGAGCATCTCGTCAGTCGCGGTTTGCTCGATCTGGACGGTCCACTGTGCTTGAGTTGAAGACCAGGCCGCGCTGATGACCCGGTGGCCGAGCCGGATGTGGCCGTGCAGGTCGTACTTCTGCGCGGTGTCCTGCAGGTAGCTCAGGATCGCGTCGCCACTCGCGATGGATCGTGGCCCTGGCCAGGGGCGAAAGGAGTAACCGTAGGTGAACATGTCGGAGTCGGAGCGGACGCCGGGGTAGCGGAAGAGATCCCAGGTGCCGCCGAGCGCATCCCGGGCTTCCACGATGAGGTATGTCGTCTCGCTACGTTCGCGGGTGAGGTGGCAGGCTGCGCCGATGCCGGACAATCCCGCGCCAATGATGAGCACATCGACGTCGGCCACCCCACGAGGGTGCCATAGCCGTTGGGCTGACATCCTGTGGGTCATTGGAGGAGGGCAGATGGCGCAGGTGAGACTGCAGGCGCGTGGTCCCGCTGCGGCCGCGGTGGTGTGGCAGCGGTACGTCGACCCCTCGCTCTGGCGCACCTGGGCGCCACAGATCAACGGCGTCGAATACCCCCACGCGCGGTTGACGGCGGGCGCGTCCGGCCACGTCATCGGGCCGTTGGGCCTGCGCGTTCCGTTCACCATCGACTCGGTAGATGAGGAAGGTCGGACCTGGTCGTGGACGGTCGCGCTGCGAGCGATGGGTCGGGATCTGGTGCGCATGCATCTAGATCACGGGGTGCAGGCGGATGGCTCGGGCAGCACGACGTGGTTGCTGCTGAGCGGGCGGTGGCCCGTCATCGTCGGCTACGTCCCCATCGCCCAGTTTGCGTTGCGCCGGCTCACGCGCTGATACGCCGTGACACGTTGGCTCCCGGAGGGGTTGCGGACCAGGCAGGACGACTCCATACTCATATTGTGGATGTCAATCCCACGATGTGACCTCGCGTAAGGAGCCCCTGATGAGTGAAAACGTTCCTTCTGTCGATCAAATTGATCGGGTTGTGCCGATCAATCTGCGCCAGTCGGGTCCAACCGAGGTACAGATGCTGATTGATACTCGCGTACGCAAGTCGCCCTATTGGCACCTGTCACACGAGGCGGGTTGCTGGCGTGCGCAGGTCTACAACCGGATGTATCACCCGCGCGGGTATGTCCGCCCCGAAGAGGGCGGAATGATGACCGAATACGAGTCGTTGGTGCACGACGTCACGTTGTGGAATGTGGCTGTCGAACGGCAGATTCAGGTGAAGGGTCCGGATGCCGAGGCGTTCACCAACTACGTCATCACCCGCGATGCCACCAAGATCCCGCCGATGAGGGCTCGCTATGTGATCTTGTGCAACCAGGACGGTGGCATCTTGAACGACCCTGTGCTCCTGCGCATCGCCGAGGATGAGTTTTGGTTCAGCCTCTCGGACTCCGATCTGATGCTGTGGCTTCAGGGGGTCAATGTGAGCAGGAAGTTCGACGTGTCGATCTGTGAGATCGATGTGTCGCCGGTCCAGATTCAGGGTCCGAAGTCCGAGGCCCTCATGGTGGATCTGTTGGGATCGGCGGTCTCTGAACTGCCCTCATACGGATTGCTTGCCGGAACAGTCGGCGGGTGTGACGTGATCGTGTCGCAGACTGGATTCAGCGGCGAGAAGGGGTATGAGATTTACCTCTACGACGCCACGTTGCACGCTGAGGGCATGTGGAATGCGGTGCTGGAGGCCGGGAAGGCACACGACTTGAGGGTGGTGGCACCCGCGCACCATCGACGCATTGCCGCCGGCATCCTGTCGTGGGGTCAAGACATGGACTTCGAGACGCTGCCCTTTCAGACCAATCTGGCCTATCAGGTGCCACGCAAAAAGGAGGCCGACTACATCGGCAAGGAGGCGCTAGAAGCGGTCCGCGAGCAGATTGAAGCCGGCAACACCCCATACGCGAACACGATGGTGGGCATGAAGCTGGCCGGGCGGCCGATCACCGACTACGCGCCTGACTTCTGGCTTATCTCGACGAGTGACGACGGAGATCCGGTTGGTTACGTGACGTCCCCGTGGTACTCGCCAGAATTGCAGACGAACATCGCGATGGGTTATGTGCCGGTCGAATCCAGTGCGCTCGGCACTCCGTTGTGGGTTCACCTGCCCGATGACTACGCCGACAAGCCGGGCGTGCCCGTCGGGGCTGAAGTGGTCGAGATCCCCTTCCGTGAGTCCAGCAATCCGAATCAGCGCGAGATGCTGAAGAAGCGGGGTCTGGAGTCCGCAGACTGAGTGGGTGAGCGCGCTCAGGCTGTGCCGATCCGCCGCTGGACGTACTGTCAACAGATGAGCACTTCAACGCCCGACAACTCCGAGGACCACGGCCCCGGGCCGAATACGTCTCAGAATGAGACCCCAGGTGATCTTCCTGAGCCCAGTCCAGGGCCCGAGCATGAGAACACTCCCGAGCCTGACCATGCGCCGGACGGCAACCCTGGGCCTGAGACGCCGCCCGACCAGGGTGAGAATTCGTCTCCCGAAGCAAGTCCGGGCCCCCACGTCTAGGGCCTCGCTCAGCCGCGAGACCCACCAGCGGCGCTGAATTCACGCATGCCCATAGACGTTCCACCGATGGTCGATACCTAGCACGACCACTTCGCGCTGAGATTCGTTGGTTCGATACAAAACTCGATGGGTCCCACGTCGAGCGGAGTGGATCCCTGCCAGGTGCCCTCGCAGTTCTTTGCCGACCCGGTGCGGATTACTGACCAAAGTTCGGTAAGGAACTCAATGATCGCGGCGGCAACAGGCTCAGGCAGTGCACTTTTGGACGGAGCGGATGGCTGGCGGGGTCAGGTGCGAGTGACCGTGACGCGGTCATGCTCGCGCTGAACTCGATCCACCACGTCGCTGAAGTGATCTCGGACCTCACGAAGAGACTCAATTCTCATGGCCACAATTGTGGCCTATCACAAGACCGGCGCAACACCCCCCGGCCGGGTGTCAGGGAGTCAGGCTTGCGGGAACGACTGATGTGCTCGGCGATGCACGTTATTAACGCGCCACTCGCGCGCACAACGGTCAGCGAGCCCAGTCAGCCGTACGTTGGGTACTGTGGCCAACCTTCGGGACTGTCCTCCCAGTCCTGCTGGCGCCCAAAGCACGTCCGGTCCATGATGTGCGCCACGGGCAGGATCGCCTCGGTGCCCCTCGCCCCGGTCATGTAGGTCAAGTACGGCGTCCCCTCCTCCAGCAGGTAGTAGGAATAGCCGGGTTGCTGCCCCTCCTGCCCGTTGTCATCGGTCAGCGTCCACCCCCAGTCATAGTGGTATGCGGTGTCGTGGGATGAGACCCAGGTGTGATCCCAGCCGCGCTTGGCTCGCCATGTCTCGAGTTTGTCGATCGGCGCCTGGGAGATCATGGCGAAGGCGATGCCCTCCTGCGCAAGCCGGTCCATGTTGGCGGGCAGGTTGTCGACCGCCCACGTGCAACTCGGGCAGCCGTCTTCCCAGCCGGGGTCAAACATGACGTTCTGCACGAGCAGCAGGTAGCGGTCTGCAAACAGGTCAACGAGGGACACGGGGCCAATCGGGCCGGTGAAGGTGTAGTTCTCGGCCTCGGCCATCGGCATCCGGCGTCGGGCCGCTGAGACACGGTCGCTGTGGCGAGTGACTTCCTTCTCGAGGGCGACTTGTTCAGCGAGAGCCGCGTCGAACGCGGCGCGGTCGGCGACCGGTGGCGCAGCCTCGGGACGGTCGTGCTTGTCTACGGGCTTGGCTGAGTTCATCCCACCATCCTGCAAAGGGCTTCCGGTGGTTTCAACAGGTCGCTGGGTGTCGGCGATGACCGTTGTGCGCGGCGATGCGGGTTTCTAACGGTTGTGTGAGCGCACAACGGTCATCACAGCCGGCTCAGAAACCCTCGGAGGCCTTATCGAGCAGGTCAACCTCATCGTCGCGCAGGCCCAGGTGCGGTGCTGCCATCAGGGCATCGAGTTGCTCCGGTCGCGACGCCGAGGCGATGGGGGCGGTGATCCCCTTGGCGAGCAGCCAGGCAAGGGCCGCAGTGGCCGGCTGGACGTCGTGGGTCTGTGCCACCAGAACCAGGGCATCGACCACGCAAAGGCCCCCGGCTTCGTAGTAGCGGCGGGCCGCGCCGCCACGGGGTTGGCCCTCGAAGTCGGCCTCAGTGCGGTACTTGCCGGTCAGGAAGCCGGAGGCCAGGGCCGGATAGCAGAACACTGCAGGGCCGTGATCAGCGACGATGGGCGCGAAGTCGCGTTCATAGCCCTGCCGGGAGACCAGGCTGTAGCGAGGCTGGATGGCTGACGGGATCGTCATACCTTCGCGTTGTGCCGTCTCGAACCATTCGCACATCCGTGCGGGTGAATAGTTGGACAGGCCGATGGCGCGGGCCTTGCCTGCCGTGACCAGGGAGTCGAAGGTGGCGACCTGGTCGGCGATCGACACGTCCTCGTCGTCGTAGTGCCCGTAGTAGAGGTCGACGTGGTCGGTGCCGAGTCGGGCCAGCGAGTCGTCGAGGGCCGCGACGACGTTGTCGTGGGCCAGACCCTTGCGCGATTCCAGCATGCCGACCTTGGTGGCTACAAGGATCTGGTCGCGGTTGCCGCGCGAGGCCATCCACCGGCCGATGATGGCTTCGGACTCGCCGCCTATGTTGCCATCGACCCACACTGAATAGGCGTCAGCAGTGTCGATGAAGTTTCCGCCTGCCTCGGTGAAGGCATCGAGCACGGCGAAGGATGTCGTTTCATCGGAGGTCCACCCGAACGGGTTGCCGCCGAGGTTGACCGGGAAGATCTCGAGGTCACTGCCGGGCAATGTCGCCATGAGGTGTCTCCTTGCGTCGGATTGTGATCGCGTGAGCATTACCGCAACCCAAACACATCAGTGATCAGGCTGGGGCTCAGTCCCCGCCGATCCAGGGTCACTCGGCGCTGCGGTCGCACCAGCGCAGCACCCGGAGTGCTCGAAGCGTGTTCCAGCGGCTGGGCTGCCCGTCGCCGTCTTCCAACGAGAAGTGCACCGGACCGGGGTGGGTGTTTTCGAGCAGCCAAGTGCCGTCAGGCTGCCATTTGGATCGCACTAGCGCGATCGCTTCGTCGAGCTGCGAATCCGGTGCCTGCCCGGTGGAACGGAAGTAGTCGAGCGCGCGCAGCACGTCGTAGTGCCACCACGTCGGGAACGAAAACTCTAGATAGTTCGGTGTGACGATCTCGCCCGTGCTCAGCCGCCGAAAACAGGTGCCGGTCGAGCAGATACGCCTCCCCGCGGCGTCTCGCTTCTGCTGATTCCGCCGAACCATCCGTGCCGCGCTCGTGCTCCCACAGCCCTTCGAGCACACAGAGGGTCGTGTCGAACGATGAGCGCACTGATCCGTTCTCGGCCTCACAGTTCCAGCCGCCATCCTCGAGTTGCTCACCGAGTAGCCGCTCCACGATCCCGTCGACGTCGACCCCGAAGTACGCGCCGATCGCGACCGTCAGGCCATTGATGCACGGCTCGACTTCGCCGTCGAAGAAGCGTTGGCCCTCGTGCTCCCAGTGACAGTTGCTGCTCACTCGATCGATGGTCTCGACCATTTGCTCGTCGTCGGGGTCGATGCCGAGTTGGCGTAACAGGGTCAGTCGGAAAGGTCGATGTCCACGGTTGGCCACGGGAGAAGTCACCGCGGAAGTCCCCTGGGAAGCACGCGCCGCCCGCCCACTGGCCGTCGTCATCGCGCACCTCGAGCAACCGGGCGCCCCACCCCTGGTGCGCGACACGGGCACGCTCAGTCGCCACCACTTCAGGTGGTGCGTCCTCAAGATCGCGCAGCACTTGCCAGCGCAGTGCGGAGTCGGAGTCGAGCAACCAGGCAGCAGTCGTCATACCGTCACGTTAATTGTGGCATGGGTCCGTATGCCGTCCACTTTAATGAGCGTTACCGGAGCGCTGCGAACAGGATCATGTCAACGCGTCGACCCCCGATCTTTTGGTGACTGCCAAGCAGACCCTCGGCCTCGAAGCCAGCAGACTCGGCGGCGCGAATGGAGGCGAGGTTCCACGGCTCGATGTGAGCCTCAATCCGATGGATCGGAGGCAGACTCCACGCGAAGGTCGTCAGTGCGATGAGAGCCTCGGTGGCAGCACCACGCCCGCGGGCCATCGGAGCGACACAGTATCCAGCGCTAGCACGCCCATGCTCGATGCCGCAAAGCCACAAGCCGATCACGCCGAGCGCGCTATCGGTCGTGCGGCCCGCGATACAGAAGGAGTAGCCCTTGCCTTCGCCCAAACGGCCACGCTGGCGGTCGATATAGGCCATCGCTTGGTCTCTATCGGCGTTGGACGTGAGCGAGCCGATCAGCGGGATGTAACTGTCGGTGGACGCGTCCAGGACCATCTCGACGTCGCTGTCCTTGAACTCGCGCAGCCTGACGGATCCGTGGGCCGGTGGTTGAGGCGGCCACACGAAGACTGGGTCGATCATGAGCCCATCCTGTCAATGCGGCAAGTGGACTGGCCACTGCCTTTTCCCGAACCGGATAGGTCGGCAACGGTGAGCGATCTTCTTTGAGTGGGTGACGGACTGGCCGACCGGGGTTAATCCGCGTGCTGGCGACCAATCAGTCTTCCGTAGTGACGATGCCGCTGGAGAGCCCCGCCCGCGGTCACGATCGAGCCCGAATCGACCCAGCGAGCGATGGTGGCGCGGTCTCCGATGACGTCGGCCAACAGATCGATATCTTCATGGTCGGTGGTCGCTTGATGGGCTTCGGCGAGCAAACCCGCACGAGCCAGTAGCACTGCTCCGGTGCAGACGGAGGTCAACGGCGGGGGCGAAGCAGCGAGGGAGCACAACGCCGAAGTCAACGTCTCGTCGTCGTTAGCGGTGTCGATATCGATGGTCCCCGAGACGATCAGCACGCCGAGCGTGCCCACGCTACTGAGGAGAGCAGTATGCCGATGCGCATGATGGGCCCTTCGCTGACGGGGACGCTGTCGATCAGGAGTCAGCGAACTCCTGTAGCCGCTCGAGCATCGCGTCGAGCACCGGCTGAGCCTGGTCCGTGTCGAAGATGTTCTGCGCGTGCGCCGAGCCAGGCAGGAGGGTGGCCTCGTTGTCGTCGCCCGGAGCCGACTGCGCCAACTCGGTGGACACGTCGGCCACCGACTCGTCCTCGCTGGCGATGAAGAGCTTGGGCTCCTCGCCGAGTCCTTCGACGGGGCTGTTCGGCGAGAGCAGGATCAGCTGGTCGGGCAGGTCCGGCTGCTCACTGGCGAGATCCAGAATGCCGTCGGCGCCGGCGCTGCCCCCGACGAGTGCGACATCGCTGATCCCGTCGTCCTGCAGGTAGGTGACGGCGTCACCGATGGCCTCGGGACTGATGTCTTCGACCGCGACGACGGTGGCCCCGGTGTCCGCGATCTTGGTCGCCTGGTCCTGCCAGCTGGCCGCGTCGAAGGCTGCCCCGTGAGCCAGCACCACACCATATGGACCATCACCCCAGGTCAACGCCTCGTTGCCGTTGATCGTGACGCTGCTGCCCTCGTCGCCGCCCTCATCAGCTGCGCTGCTGTCATCACCGGTGCCGCCGTTGTCAGCCGAGCCTCCCTCCGCTTCCTCGGCGCCGCCACATCCCGCGAGGACAAAGCAGGCGAGCAGGACGAGCACAACGTGTCGCGCGTGAGGGGGCATGCCTCGATGCTAAGCGACCCAATCATCACGCTCCGGGAGCGATGACCTGGAATCCCTGAAGCTAGCCTGACCAACTCGGTGCGACTGAGGTCCCTCGACATGGGGGCGACGCCCGTATGCAGCCAATCCTCCAGCGCCCGACTCTCGTCCTCGGCAACGATCAAAGTCACCAAGGCGGAGGTGTCCAAGTAGCACGCCACGTCAGTAGCGCTCGTCAGCTCGCATCTGCTGAAGAACAGCGGAGAGCGGTGGCCCAGGTTTGGGCGAAGAAAGTTCCGTCAGCGCGGTCCTTGCCGGTCGAGCGAGGCCGTCGTCCACCAACTGTTGTGGAGGGGAGGCAGTAGCACTGAGGTCACCACTGAGGGCCCGCGCGTCATAGAGCGCGTCCAATACCCGGGCGTAGTTGATCCGTTCCTGCTCCAGTCGCACCGCCGGCCCGTGGACGTCACCGACCAGGTCGGCATACACCTGACCCTCCGCTTCGCTGAGCCGTCCCAGGTGCTCCCGGGACGGGCGCGGCTCGCTGACCCACTGCCCGCGGTGCACCGCAAGCGTGGCGGCGTCCATGAGCACCGACTCCACCTGCGGAAACGCAGCCCGCAGCCGGTCCAGGATGACGAACCCGTGCGTGTCGATGTCGCCCCAGTAGAGGATGCGCGCGTCGTCCAGCCACCGGACCCGGGCCAGCCGGAGCACATCGAACCCGGCACCGAACACCGCCACCACGCCCGGCAGCGGCGGTAAGGCCAAGAAGGTGATCTCGTTTTCCACCACGAGCACCGCTGTGCACGGTGGCGCCAGGTCCGTGAGTTCGTCGACCCGGACGCTCAGGTCGGTGAAGGGCACTTTCGCGAGCAGGCCGGCGCCGTCGAGACGCCGCACCCGGATCCGGTCGGGCTTCTCCGCGAAGCCGTATCCGCGCTCGAGTCGGCGCCCACTGCCCGGCGCTCGCTCGCAGCCCACCGCCTCGAGCAACTCGCCCAGCAACCCCTCGCGGGCTTCGATGAACTTGGTGTCTACCCCCGGCACGTCGATCTGGCGCAGATAGACACCGGTGCCGACTCGGTCCCGCAGCCACAGCACGGTCCGGACGACGAGCTCCCAGTCTTCGGTATGCCGTAGCGCCCGTAGTGGGTGCTCAGCCGCCCAGTGCGCCAGGCCGGGATCGGCGGCGGAGGCCACGTCCAGAATTGCCCGGTACGCCGTCACAGTGGCCCCGACCCGCAGCCGCGCAAAGGCCTGGTCGGCCGTGTCGAACCATACGGCTGCGGGGATCTCATTGGTCCCGAGCAGTCGCCCACCGACTCTGCGCGTCTCCAGCCGCCAACCGGGCTGGCGAAGCGAGGTGACCCAGGTCTGCACCGCGCCGAGATCCTGACCGATCTGCCGGGCGGTCGGGCCGCGCACCGGGATGCGGATCGGCTCCCACGACACCCCGCTGGCCACGTGCTGCAGCAGGTCTCCGCGATCCCAGCGCCGGCGCACAGCGGCCACGACGTCGGCTGGACTGCTCCACGGCTTTTCGGTCACGGCACCGCGGCCCGGTCTGCGACTGGGTTCGTGCGTTGCCCTCGGTACTCGCTGATCGTCATCGTGTGCAGTCGGGACTTGGCCCCGCTGGGATTGTCGACGTAGCCGACGCGTTCGACGAACGGCTCGATGACGTGCACCTTCTGTAGCGGTGTGACCACGAGCAGCTGCAGCCCCAACGTGTGGAACAGGCGCAGCGCATAACGGGTCGACTCATCCGACCCGCGTCCGAACGCCTCATCGATCACCGCGAACCGGAAGCGTTTCGCGGCCGGGTCGCCATCGTCCAGCCGGAACTGGTAGGCCAGCGAGGCCGCAAGGATGGTGTAGGCGAGTTTCTCCTTCTGACCGCCGGATTTGCCGTCGGAGTCGGCGTAACTCTCGTGCTCCTGATCCGTTTCGCGCCATCGTTCGGAGGCGCCGAACACCAGCCAGTTGCGCACGTCGGTGACTCGCTCGGTCCATACCTTGTCGGCGTCGGCGCGCCCCTCTCGGCCGCGGAACCGCGAGATGATGGCCTCCACCTGGGCAAACTTGGTCTCCGAATACAGCTCGTCGCCGATGCCGAAAGCGTCCTCGGTACAGGCCCGCAGGTCTGCCCGGAACTCTCGGACCTCGATCCACGGCGTGGGGTGCTGCTCCAGCCGGATGTAGCGGTCGGGGTTGTAGTCGATGCCGCGCAACGAGTCGTTGATGACGTCGATGCGCTCGGTGATGACGGCGACCTGCTGGTTGAGTTTGGCCTGGAAGGCGGCGATCTCCCGGATCGAGTTCTCGTTGAGGTAGCGCTTGAAGTCGCTCTCAAATCGTGGCAGGTCATCACGGGCCACCCGGTCGCGCATCTCGCGGTATTCGGGAAGCGCGGCGACGCTCGCGTCCTGCTCGGTGGTCTCCGCAGGGTATGCCGCGCGGAACTCGGCCATCAGCCGCTCGGCCTTGGATTGGGCGGTGCGTAGCCGGCCTGCCACCTCGCCAGAGCGCCGGTTGAGGGTCGCGGTCACCTGCTGAGCACGAGCCGGGATTGCCCTGGCCGCCCGCCTACCGGTCAGAGCGGGACCGAGCTCGAGAGCGGTGAGGGAGGCCGTGGCCCGCTCCAGCGCATCTTCGATCCCGGCCGGCGTCTGCTCGAGGGTGCTCACCGCCTCGGTCAGTGCCACCTCGATGTCGCTCAACTCGGCCTCGGCGGCACCCATCTTCCGCTCCGCGCCGCTGCGGTCGGCCTCAGCGCCAGTGATCTCTTCGCCCACGTCGAGCAGTTGAGCCTCGATCTGCGCGAGCTCCGCGGACTGAGTGCGCAACTGCGCCAGCTCGCGCTCGGTCTGGGCGACCCGGCGGGCACTGGCCCACCAGTCGAGGTCGCGCGGGTCGTCGTGCGCGAGCACTTGGGACAGCGCCAAGGCCTGCCGGGACAGCACTCGCCGCCGCTCGGCGAGCCCGGCCCGTCGCTGCGACAACTCGGCGAGCTCAGTCTGCAGTTGCTGCCCTCGGACCAACAGGGCGTCGACCTTGGCTTGGTTATCCCAACCCAGGACGTGATCGGAGACGTCACCGAGGCGTCGCCGGTCGTCCTTCTCGTGCCGGGATCCGGACTTGACCTGCCCGGCGATCGTGACCCCGCGGTGGGCCCGGCGCAGCTCGGCGATATCGGTCACGCACCGGTGGTCGGCCCGGTCGGCAACCTCTCGGGTCGCCCAGTCAGCCAGGGGTCCGGGCCGGACCTCCAATTTGCCCGCGAGGGTGTCTCCGGCGGGGGCTACGGGCATGGGCGTGGCCCCGTGCCGCACCCGGTGATAGACCAAGCGGCTGCCGAGATGGTGCTCGTCGACCCAGGACGACACGGCCTCGTAGTGCCGGTCAAGCACGACCAGCGACAGGGCAAAACCGCGCAACACCCGCTCGGCCGCACCGGCCCACTGCTTTTCCTCGTTCCGCACGCTGATGAGCTCCCCCGCATACGGCAGATCGTCCTCGCCCAACTCAAGATCGAGCAGCAGCCGCTCGCGCAGCTTCAGTTGGGCCAACGGGATGCTGGAACGGCGCCCCCGCAGGCTGACCAGCTCGTCGCGGACTTCGCGGGCCGCGGTGTCGAGGCGATCCTGCTCGACCGCCACAGAGGCCTCACCGGTCTCGGCCTCGGCGGTCTGCGCGTCGAGTCGCCCTTGTTGCTCTTCGGCCTGCCGGCGCACCGCCTCGAAGCGGTCGATCTCACCCATCGATTCCAGCCCGGCCTCGGTCAGGGCCAGTTCGAACGCGCGGTGCCGTTTGGCTCGGCCGTCGCGGTCGTCGGTATGCCGTTCCAGCGCCTCCTCCAGAGTCCCCAACCGGCCTCCGGCGTGGCCGGCTCGGGCGTCCCGCAGGCCTTGGTCGCGACCTCGCAACTCGGTCAGCCGCTCGGTGAGCCGGTCGTTGAGGGCGCGCTGAGTCTTGACCTCCGCTTCGCAGTCGGCGCGGTCGTCGCTGAGCAGATCGTGACGCAGGCGAGCGGCGGCATACAGCACGGCGTCCTGCTCCTGCGCCAGAGCCTCCAGATCATGCTCGCGGGCAGCAATGTCGTCGCCGAGCGCCACGATGGGCTCCAGCATCCGCAACTGGTCGCGGGCGCGCAGCACCGAGTCGTGGGCAGCCCGCAGATCCTCGAAGTGCTCGATGAGCGACTGCACGGAGGCGCGGGCGTCGAACGGCTCCAGCATGTGCGAGCGCACGAAGTCCGTCAGGTTGCCGACAGACTTCAGCGACACCGTCTGGTGGAACAGCTCCATGGCTTGCCGGCTCGGGATGCCGAGGGCCCGGCGGAAGGCGCGCTCGTATTCGGGGAAGTGTTCCATCGGGGTCAGGTCGCGGCGCCGAAGCCGTCGCCGCAGGTCGGCGATGTCGGTGCCGAAGTCGGCGAAGTCACCGGCGATCGTGAGGTCCTCGCCGGCCACGATGTGGAACCGGCGCGGCTGGCCGGTGAACTCGGCGGGCACCCAGAACACCTGGGCCAACGTGACGGTCTGGTTGAGGTATTCGTGCCGGAAGGAGGCCAGAAGCACCGAGTGGGAGCGGTGGTCGCGCAGAGCCACCGGCCGGGACTGCCCGGTGCTCTCGTTGCGCTCGGACTTGTAGTGGCCCAGCACGTAGGAGCGCAGACTGCGCTCGCGGGTGTCGGCGCCGGCCGCCTTGTTGTAGGAGATTCGCTGGGCGGGCATCAGCAGGGTGGTCAGCTCGTCGACAAGGGTGGACTTGCCCGAGCCGATGTCGCCGGTGAGCAGGGTGGTGCGTCCATCGAGCCCGAACCGCCAGACGGCGCGGTCGAAGGTGCCCCAGCCGAGCACCTCAAGGCGCTGCAGCCGAAAGCCGGGCAGCGTGTTGTCGGCGAAGTCCAGGTTGAGCGCGAAGGTCATCGCTCACCTTCCAGCGCCCGCGCGTAGTCGTTCAACCGGGCGTCAAGGCCGGCCAGCCACTCAGCGTCGATGTAGGCCTTGATGATGCGGCGCACCTCATACGTGTGCTCTTGGCCGCGGACCTTGCGCACGAAGCCCAGGTCAATGGTCTTGTTGATCAGGGCGTCCACGTCGGCGACCAGCCGGACCACGTTGTCCGAGGACGGCAGGTGCAGCTGCATGAGCTCCACGATCGCATCACGGGTCAGGATCAGTCGGGGGTCGGAACTGGACGCGTCGAACTCGGCCAGCCGTTTGCGCAGCAACGCCAACAGCAGGCTGACCCGCAGCGGCAGTCGGTGCCGGGGCACCAGCCGGGGGATGTCGACGTCGTCGTGCTCCATCTGGCGCAGATAGGCGAAGCCTTCGGCGTCGTCGACGACCAGGTCCAGGCCCATGGTGGCCATGTGATCGGTGACCTGCGTGCGGTGCCGATGCACCTCGTGCCACAGGGCCGTGTTGTCGTCCTGATAGACCACGCCCTTGAGCAGCGGCACGACCACGTGGGTCAGCTCCAGCCGCTCACCGGTTGGCAGGCGGCCCGGCACCGCGCGGGCCTGTTCGGTGGACGCCGAAGCCGACGCGGATCGAGACTGGGCGGCGCGTGACGTGGGCGAGCTCACGGCATACCTCCTGGATTGTGGCGAGCGGCAGCGTGCCGGACGTAACTGACTGCCGGCATGTCCGCGGTGCGCTCCGGACCTTCCTCAGGTTGCCACGCGACGTGGGCACGTGCCTCGTCGTCCAGGAGCACGTCGATGCCGTCCTCGACGAGCCCGAGGTAGGCCACCACTTCGGCGAGCCCTTGCTCAACCGGATGCTGCGCCAGGATGGTGTCGAGTTCGACCTGGCCGCGCCCGGCAAGGGCCTCGCGGACCTGCTGGGCCAGGCGCTGGTGATCGACGTACTGCTGGGCGAACAACGCGGACGTATCCACGGCGTTGTCGGGGTCGTCGGAGTCCTCGATGGCGCTGTCCAACCGGCTCTCCGCCGGCCGAGAATAGAGCGGCCGCTCCAGCGGTAGGGCTAGCCCAGGGGACAGAGCGTCCACCTCGCTGACCATCTTGTGCTCGCCCGGCGGCAACGTCAGCGAGGTGGTCTCGATGCTGCGCAGCAGGTCCATCACCCGCCGATTCTCCAACCACACCCGGTCGTCGAGGAATCGGCGGAGCTGGTCGGAGAGCTGGCGCACGGTCGCCTGCGTCCGGTCGGCGGCCACCAACCAGTCGTGATGCACTCGGCGCACCCGCGGATCCGGGTCGAGTGACGGCATACGGTGCACCTGAGTGAGGAGTTCGGCCAACTCGTCCTGCCGCTGCGAGGAGAGCAGGAAGTCGTAGAACGCGTGGAAACTGCGGCCTTGGTCGGACTCGGTGATGGAGTTGCGGTCGCCGAGCACCTCGTCCAGCAGCTCGCCCTTGGAGCCGTCCCAGGCGGCGATCCGCTGGCGCATGCCGCGGTCCAACCCGCGGAACTTGGCCTCGACCTCACGGAAGTCGGCGAGCAACTCACGGGCCAGGGCGGAGAACTGCTGGTAGCGCTCGCGTTGCGCGGTTTCGCCGAGCACATCGACCTGACCTCGCTCGGCTCGGGCGATCTCCTCGTCGATCCTTGCTCGCTCGGCGTGCAGCTGCTCCAGGCGCCTCTTCGGGTCGGTCTCGGAGCCGTGCACGATCTGGGACAGCAGGTCGACCAACGTGGCCAGCCGCGACTCGGTGCCGATGAAGGCCCGCTCCGCCAGCCCCTCGACCCAGGCCACGGCCCGCTCGAGGGCGGGAGTGGCTTCCACGTGCGGATCGTCGGAGTCGGCGGGGTAGTACATCCGCAGCCACCCCGCGGCGGTCCAGTCGCTTAGGTATGCCGACGGGCTCTGCGGCAGTGCGTCCTCACCGTGGACCTGGCGCAACGCATACAACTCGTCATCCAGCAGGCTGACCAGGTCCGACAGGGGCAGGGTGCGCGCGTTGTCCTCGACGAAGACCCGACCCAGGAATGCCAGGACGAGCGGGGCGTTCGACGCGCGCAGCAAACGCCACGCAGCATGCCGCTCACGCAGTTCGCTGAGTGTGTCGTAGGTCAGCACGATCATCCCTCCTTCTCGATGGCCCCTACCCTAAGGACCGGCACTGACAGAGCCCCTATTCGGTGGCTGGCTGCCGCAGAGCGGCCTCTATGTCGGCCACCTTCTGAACCAAAAGAAGACTGCCTGGGATCCGGCGGAAGCCGAGTGATTCGTAGAACTGAGCGACGGGCTCATGCAAAGCGTCCACGACAACAAGCCGTGCGGCCACGGTGTGGGTTGCGTCCACGATCCGTGTCAGGGCGTCGGCGACCAGGGTCTTGCCGAGGCCCTGCCCGCGCAAAGATACGGATAGCGCCAGCCTTGCCAGCAGGACGGCTGGGATCTCGGCGGGTCCACCCCGACCAACCTTGGTCGGAACGTCGGTGCGGGCAACCTTGTGCGCTGACAGCGCGTAGTAGGCGACGACAGCGCCGGATTCGTTGATCCAGACCCACGTTCGAGCCGTTCGGCGTGCCGTTGCAGGAACGGCCTGTTCCTGTAACCACAGGTCCAGCGTCGGCTCTGCGCAGGTAAAACCGGTGACGTCATGTGTGGCTGGGTCGAGACTTTCGGACCGATAAAGCATGCGCTCAGGTGCGGGTGACCGTGTGCCGTGCGCGCTCAGCTGCTCGAACCAGGGAGGCGTTCGCTGCTGCAGGCTTGTCCAATGCATCGAGGAGTTCGTCGAAGAACTCCGCCGAAACAGTGGTCGTGGCTTCGTGCTCGGCCACGATGCGGTCGGCCTTCTCCTCGGCTGCAGTTCGCGCGAACTCGCTGACCGGTTCATGCATGATCGCGGCAGCGCGTTCAATGACTGACTTGCGCTCAGGCCGCACTCGGAACTCGAGTCGAGCGGACGCGGTCATGGCACACCTTCCTCAGATCGTGATGTACGTACGGTAGTACGGACATCACACTACGCCCTCGGGTTCTCAGCGTGGGAGTAGGGGGGCTTGAGGGCAACGCTGTCGTCAGAGTCACTGTGTGGGTGAGATCAGGCCGAGATCGGCCTTGACCACGTCCCAGGGGATAGCCGTTTGCTCAGTGGCCTTCATCTCACGCAGAGAGCATCCTCGACGGCCTGTATGTCGACCATGTCCTCTGCGAGGCCCAAGGGGCAACCCATCTAGCGGTGGATCAAGAGCGCTCGGTTCTTTATCCCTGGTGCGTTGGCAAGGCGCGCGTCCAAGGTGAGCACCTGGGTGTCCAAAGCCTCTGCGAGAGCGACGTAGGAGGCATCGTAGGCGGTGAGGTTATCCCTCAGTTGCCAGACACGAGGCAGCAATGGGCGATGGGGATAAAGCGTGATGTCCAGGTCGGATAGGTCTTCGAATCCTTCCGCAGAGCGGGGGGATGTCAGGTGGCCCTGCTGCTCGTAGCGCCGGAGTGTCTGGGCCACTTCGAGAACAAACACTTCGGGTGCGTGCACCGTTGCGGCCGCGATGTGGCCGTCCACGGCGCGCGCTCCTCTCAGGCCGAGCAGCCATGCCAACGCTGCTGAAGCGTCGAGAACGATCACCGACTGTCCCGCTCGGCGCGCACGTCCGCAGCCGGGTCCAAGTCAGAAGCGATCGCCGTGCGTGAGCGCACTCGTTCGGAGAGCTCACGCCGAGTCGGCCGCTCAAGCACGCGCTCGACCTCAGCCAGGAGATAGTCCGAAATCGACATGCCCTCCATGGCGGCCCGAACTTTCAACTGTCGGTGAAGATCCTCCGGGACGTTGCGAATCTGAAGAGTGGACATGCAATGAGTATAGAAGCATGCGCCATGCCTGCTTTCATACTCATTGCATGGAAGCATGATGCTCGGGACTTTTGGAATCGAGAGCGACGTCGTCGTAGACATCCGGCTCGCGGCGAGCAGACCCTGACGTCATCGTCGAACCAATGCAGGCCGACGTCCGGCACCGAGCCGCCTGCGAGTCCTTCGGCCGTGTCTTTCCATGCTTTCACCGAGATCAGCAGTCCTTCGAATCGAGACAGCGTCGCGCACGCACGGGCTACGTCGACAACCTCGCTCGCGAACGAATCCTGATCTTCGGCGGACAGCAGGGCTACCCAAGGGAAGGGGTCGCGGAGTCGCTCCACGGAAGTGCGGTCGTCCGTCGACAGAGACACGGCTACAACGTGGGCAGCCAACTCCAGTCCCGATCGGTCTGCATCGGCCCGACTAGCTTTGGTGAGAGCTAAGGACTCGCCATCGCGACGGGTGATGAGCACAGGCCCCTCGTCTGCGGCTTCGAACACCTCTCGTGAGTGACGAGACGGTTCCGAGGACTGCACGGTTGAGCGGACTGCTGAGGCCGGCGCCAGGAAGCTCGCACGACGACAGTTCTCAGCGATCGCACGGATACGTCATGACGGCGGGATGTCCGGTGCACATGGTGCCGAGTGTCACCTCCGGCACGGGCTGGGGCTCTGATTCCGGTGCACATGGCGTCGAGTGTCACCCCCCGCACCAACGCTCAAAGATCCCGCGACCTATGCGTGCGATCTCTCAAGGCTCGGTGCGCCGGGTCGACGGTTCTTCGATGCTCGAGACCACGTCGACCTGCGGGTATGCCGGATCCCACATCTGAGCGTAGATGTCCCGGATCGGGTCCTTCAGGCTGTGTCCTGCGACCCCGTCAGCCTCGGCGGCCTCTGCAACGCGCACGGCGACGGCCGCTGAGACAGCTCGCAACTGCCGCATTGAAGGCAATATCGGGGTGCCGGGTCTTCCCGCCCGAGTCATGTCTGCGACTGCCTCCGAGGCTGCGGCGATCATGCCGTCGGTCACCTTGGAGGCGCGCACCGCGACCGTGCCTAGGCCGATGCCGGGGAAGACCAGAGCGTTGTTGGCCTGGGCGATGTGGTGGGTGATGCCTGCATGGTGCACAGGCGCGAACGGCGAGCCGGTGGCGATCATCGCCCGACCGCCGGTCCACTCCACGAGATCCTGAGGCTTCGCCTCAGACAGGCTCGTCGGGTTGGACAGCGGCATGATGACAGGGCGCTCGCAGTGGGTTGCCATCTCGGTCACGATGCCTTCGTTGAAGGCATCGGGCTGAGCCGACGTGCCGATCAAGATGGTCGGCTGCACGTTGCGGATGACATCGGCCAGGTTATAGGTGCCCGGGGTGCGCAACACCCAATCAGCGAGCTCGTCGTGGGGCCGGGCGTACGGCTTCTGGAAGGCGCGCATCCGTGACTCGGTGTGCAGCAACCCGCGGCTGCCCAGACCCCAGAACTGTGCTCGGGCCTCGTCAGCGGTGAGACCCTCGTGGATCATGATGTCGCGCATCAGGTTGGCGATGCCGATGCCGGCGGTGCCCGAGCCGTAGATCACGACGCGCTGGTCGCGCAGGCGCTCGCCCTTGCCTTTGACGGCGGCCAGCGCTGCAGCGGCCACGACGGCGGCAGTGCCCTGGATGTCGTCGTTGAAGGTGCAGTGTTCGTCGCGGTAAGTCTCCAGAATCCGATGCGCGTTGTCGGCGCCGAAGTCCTCCCAGTGCAGCAGGGCGTGCGGGTAGTGCGCCTTCATCGAGGCCACGAACGTGGCGACGAACGCGTCATACTGCTCACCGCGCACGCGGGGGCGGCGCACTCCGAGGTATGCAGGGTCGTTCAGCAAGGCGTGATTGTCGGTGCCCACATCGAGCACGATCGGGATGCCGCGCAGCGGGTGGATGCCGGCAGCGGTGGTGTAGACGGCGAGTTTGCCGATGGCGATGCGGATGCCGCCGACGCCTTGATCGCCGATGCCGAGGATGCCCTCGGAGTCGGTGACCACGGCCAGGTCGACGTCGTCGTAGCCCTGGCCATGTGACTCCAGCGCCTCGTCGATGCCGTCCGGGTCGTCGATGGACAGGTAAATGCCCCGGGCCCGGTCAAAGGTGGAGCTGAACTTTTGGATGGCCTCGCCGACCGTGGGGGTGTAGATGATCGGCAGGGTTTCGTCGAGATGCTCGGCGACCAGGCGATAGAAGAGGATCTCGTTGAGGTCCTGCAGTTGGTTGAGGTAGACGTACTTGCTCAGGTTGTCCGGCTGGAGGAGGAACTGGGCATAGACCCGCTTCAGTTGTTCGTCGATGGTGTTGACGGCCGGGGGCAGCAGGCCGGTCAGACCGAGCGCGCGGCGCTGCTCCCGGGTGTAGCCGGGACCGAAGTTGAGCATCGGCCGGGCCAGCACCTGCCGCCCGCGGACGGCGATCTGGACGGCCTCGACGCCGTCGATGGTGCGGAACTGATACTGGCGAGGCATGCCTCAACCTAACCAGAACAAAGGTGCCTCCGGGCTACAGCGCCAGGGCGCGGTCGAGACCGTCGGCCAGCCGGGCCACGGTGCCGTTGACGTCGGCCAGCTTGTCTAGCCCGAACAGGCCCAACCGGAAGGTGGACCAGTCGTCGGGCTCGCCGCACATCAACGGGACGCCCCCGGCCACCTGCACCCCGGCCTCAGCGAACTTCGCCCCGGACTTCAGCCCCGGGTCATCGGTGTGCACCACCACCACGCTGGAGGCCGCATACTCCGGCGCAGCCACCGAGACGAACCCGCGCTCATCCAGCATCGCCCGCACCTTGGTGCCCAGCTCGACTTGGGCGTCGCGCAGCCCCGGCAGCCCACGCTCGGTCGCCTCCAGCATCACCTCGAGGTTGTGGGCGAGAGTGTCGGTGGGCATGGTGGCGTGATAGGCGTGCCGGCCCTCGACATACCCCTCGGCGATGGTGAGCCACCGCTTGAGGTCGGCGGAGAAGCTCGTGGAGGTGGTCTCGTGGATCGCCTTCCGGGCGCTCTCGTTGACCAGCACGTATGCCGCGCCTGGGCTGCCGCTCCATCCCTTCTGGGGGGCGGTGATCAGCACGTCGACACCGAGGTCGGCCATGTCGACCCACAGTGCACCGGAGGCAACGCAGTCCAGGACGAGCAGCCCGCCGGCCTCGTGCGTGGCCCGGGCCACCGCGCGCAGGTAGTCATCGGGCAGCACGATCCCCGCCGAGGTTTCGACGTGCGCGGCGAACACCAGCGCCGGCCGTTGTTCGCCGATGGTGGCGACGACCTCGTCCACCGGAGGCGGGGTCCAGGACGTGGGGTGGCTCTGGCCGGTGGGCCGGGCGGTCAGGACGGTGACGTCATCGGTGATGGCGCCCATCTCGAGAATTTGGGACCACCGGTAGGAGAAGAAGCCGTTGCGCACGATCAGGGCGCGCCGCCCGGTGGCCAGCTGGCGCGCGACGGCCTCCATGCCGTAAGTGCCGCCGCCGGGGACGACGGCGAGGCGGTCGGCACTGTATGCCGCGGTGAGCACCTCGTTGAGCTGCTGCATCACCCCGACGAAGCGCTTCGACATGTGATTGAGCGAACGGTCGGTGAAGACGACCGAATACTCCAACAGTCCGTCAGGGTCGATGTCAGGGCGAGGAAGGCTCAGACCTCAGACGCTAGCCGGTCCGCCATTGAAGCGGCGGCGCGCAGGTATCGCGCGGCCGGCGTCGCTCTCATCGAGAGCCAGCCGCGTCACCGAAGCTCGC
>JBBSNC010000008.1:0-25449 GCA_038232855.1 Actinomycetales bacterium | reverse complement strand
GGGTTATGGCAAACTCGCACTATCGGGTGCTCCTGTATCTGGTTTGATTTGAACTGTCGTAAGTCCCATCATCCCAGGTCACAGGGGCATTCGTATGTCACAACCCGGCCATCACACCTAAAGATCCGGCGGATCCAGGCTCAGCCGCGTCTGCTGCCTCCTCTTTACGCTTCCTTTCCACCTTAGCCTTTCGCTCCGCGTCCAACTTGGCCTTCCGCTTCGCCTCTGCCTTGCGTTCGGCCTCTTCCTGCTTCTCTATCTCCGTTGTCATTGCGACGCTGAATCGCCGCGTCTGCTGCCTAGCCTGATTCAGGGCCGAGCGGCGTTCTTCGAGTCGTCGATCCATCTTGCTGGCCCGGTCGTGGGCTGCTTCTGCGGCGAGCGAAACGCGGCCGCGTAAGCCAGTCAGCCGCCCGGTGCTGTGACCCATCGAAAGGTCCGAGTCGGGGTCGAGCGCTCGAAGCAATGGATCGGCTTCCGCGACTAATCCCGAGGCTTCAAGACGGATCCGTTCTATCTGACTGGCTGGCGCATCTCGGGCGAGTGTCGCCTCGGCGATCTTTGTGCTCGCGTCCTCGTAGTCGCCACTTGACCTTCGAGCGTGCAGTGCTCGAGCGGATCGAACAGGCCTGCGTCGGCCTCCTCTGCCTCGGACCACGCGTCGGCGACATCCGCATAGAAGCGATCGTTGGGTTCGATCAGAAGGGGCACCCCGTAGCCGGCTCTGGCGATCTCCGCGTTGACCAGGTCACCTCCAAGAAAGACGCCAGCCAACTCTCGGTCGTAGCGATCAGCGCGTTGCTCGTCATACTGCAACTCGATTTCGACGCCCCGCGGCGGCAACTGCGTGAGGTACTCCGAGGCCCCCTGGCCCAGGCACTCCTCCGGTCTGTTCGGATCCACGGACTCAGGAGTGTCGACATTCAGCAGTCGAACCCTGACCGTCTCCCCGTCCCGGATCACGTCGAGAGTGTCACCGTCGACCACCCGCTCAACCACGGCCGTGTCTTCACCGTCGAAGAGGACGACAGCCCCGACGGCGGTTCCGGTCGCCACCATGAGCCATATTGCCGCTCCGCCACCAGCCATGGGTCACATCCTAGGTTCGTGCTTGAGAAAGACCATGGCGTAGAACGTCCGTTGTGCATAAGTAATCGACGCCAAGGTATTCAACCCGACGGTTGAAGAAGGGAGCACACCGAGGTAATCTGTATTCAACCAAGGAGTTGAATACAGGTGTCAGATGAACTGTCGGGTGTCTTCGCCGCCCTTGCCGACCCGACGCGCCGGGACATGGTGGCCAGGCTCGCCGTTGAAGACATCACCGTGGGCGCGCTCGCAGCGCCCTATGAAATGAGCGTTCAAGCAGTGTCCAAGCACCTCAACGTGCTGCAGGACGCGGGGCTCGTCACTCGTCGTCGCGAGGCGCAGCGTCGGCCAGTACATCTGGAGGCACAGGTATTCGACCTGATGACCAAGTGGATTGAGCGCTACGAGCGAGAGGCAGAACGCCGGTACAGCCGTCTGGATGCCGTACTCGAAGAGATGACCGAGACTTCACCACCCATCGCGAAAGGACAAGCATCATGAGCACACAAACGAGTTCGAACACACACCGGGTGACCGTTGAGGCAGACCCTGCGGTGCCTATCATCCGGATTACCCGAGACTTCCACGCCACGCCAGCTCAGCTCATCCGGGCGCACATCGATCCAGACATCTTCGCCCGTGGGGTTGGCCCCGAGGGGATGCGCACCGAGATTCGCCACTGGGACGCCAGGACCGGAGGGAGTTGGAGCTACATCGGCTATCGGGATGAGTTTGAGGCCGGCTTCTTTGCGCCTTCCCTGAAATTCGTGAAGACCGCATCATTCAAACCTTCTGCTTTGAGGGCGCCCCTGACGCGGTGGCCCAGGAGAGGATGACGTTTGAAGACGTGGGCAACGGTGTCACCCGGTTGCACGCGCAATCCCTGGTCGACAGTTTCGAAGGGCGCGACGCGTGGTTGGCAAGCGGGATGGAAACTGGCGTCGACGAGGGATACGCAGCACTTGAGCGGCTCCTGGCTGATGACGAGGCGGGTTGAGCGATACGTTCAGCCGACTTCCCGACCAATTGAAAAATTCCTGCCGGCATACGTTGCCTCGATGTTTCCTATCGTCCGGTCGAAAAACCGTCGATGCGCCCGCACGATGAGAGTTCGTTTCAACCACTCTGCAGGTGGGTCGCAACGAGCAATCGCGGCATCGGGAAGTACACGCACGCCAGCACGGCGATTCGAGTGCCGCCGTCCGGTCGACGGCGAAAGGCCACGTAGCCCTCATCGCACAAACTCGAGCCGTCCGCCTCGTGCAGCGTCCGGAGCCATATCCGCTGTTCATCGACGACGTAGTCCAAGCGCTCCAGCGTGTGGATATCGAGTTCCCCTTTTCCGAAGTATGCGGAGTAGTTGGGCTGTGGGAGTGATGTCACTCGCTGCAATTGCAAGACCGGGCGATGTCGCTCGCTCGCCGGATCACCTCGGTAGAGACACTCAGCACGTCCCGGAACGTCCTCGTCACCTCCGCAATGTCAACCCGTGCGACGAAATCGTCATAGAGCGCATCGACGTCTCGTGCAGCGTAGAAGTTCACTGCCGTCGGGGTATGCAGCCACCGCATCCCTGCATGTCCGGTCGTATGCAGTTAAGCCGACTCTGCGCAGTCCGCAATGCGCTGACGTCGTAGTAGAAATCCGGATTGCGGTACTCGTCGACCTCGCACTCCACTCGCCGCTGGCGACGGGTCACGCTGCCCTTGGCAAGGGTGATTTGCGCCGCCCGCGCCAGGGAGGTCGCGGCCTCCCTAGCCAGATCCGCAGTCACCACCCACGGGGTGACATCGTGACGTGCCACAGGTTTCGCGGTGGTCACTTCGGAGAAGAAGAACATGATGGATTCCTCGAGAGTTCAGGGTGGGCCTGCTTCCCAGATAGAGAGTCCTCGAGAGCATTTGTGATACATGGCAAAGGGCCGAATCCGCGCGATGCGGATTCGGCCCCTTGGCGCATTCTTAGCGGATCAGCCGCCGATCAGGCCCTGATCGGTCAGCCACTCCTCGGCCACATCCTCAGGCTGCGCGAGGTTGACCGAGACCTCTTCGTTGAGCGCGATCATCTCCTCGTCGGTCAATGCCTCCGAGATCGGGTCGAACAGCTCGTCGAGGCTGTCGCCGTACTCGTCGTAGACCTCCTTGCGGAAGACCGGGCTCGGGTTGTACAGCGGGAAGAAGGACTCGTCATCCTCCAACACCGTCAGGTCCAGACCGGAAATGCGGCCATCGGTAGTGAAGACCTCACCGAAGTTGCAGGGATCACGCTTATCGGCCTGGGTATAGACCAGGGCCGTGTCGAGCACCGCGATGTTCTTCTGCGGGAACTCGATTCCGTAAGCCTTTTCCATGCCCGGCAGGCCGTCGTCGCGGGCGGAGAACTCATTCTCCACGCACAGCGTGGCGGCGTCGGGATCCTCTTCGAGCAGGGTGCCGAGGTCGCTGATCGTCTTCGGGTCGCCGAGATCACCAGCCGCTTCGGTCGGGAAGGCGATGCCGTAGGTGTTGCTGAAATTGGCAGGCTGCAGCCACACGAGGTCGTTCTCCTCCAGATCCCGGTCACGAACCGCCTCGTACTGCTCGATGCGGTCCGGGATGGAGTCCGTCTCGCCAAAGAAAGAGATCCAGGCGGTGCCGTTGTATTCCCAGTACATGTCGATCTCGCCACCCGTCAAGGCTGCACGGGTCACGTCCGTGCCGCCGGTGTTGATCTGGTCGGTGACGTCGGCGCCAGCGTCGTCGAGAGCCGCAACGGCGATGTAGCCCAAGATCTTCTGCTCGTCGAAGTCCTTGGAGCCGACTGTGATCGAGGCCCCGTCGAGGCCGCCACCTTCCTCGGAGCCGCCGCCTTCGCTGCCACCGCTTGAACTGTCGTCACTGCCACAGGCAGCCAGCCCCAGGCTCAGGCTGAGGCTCGCACCGAGTGCGAGTTTCAGGTGATTCTTCATGGGTTTCCTTTCGTTGAGCACAGGAGCGTGCGGTACGACGTGTTGTGCTAGAGGCCCTTGGGTGAAGCCGCACGCCCGAGGACCGAGGCGAGATAGTCGATGATCAGGGCCAGGGAAGCTACCAGCACCACCCCCGTGATCAGGATCGCGTCTCGGTTGAGCCCGATGCCTTGCACGATGAAATACCCGAGGCCACCGGCGTTGTAGAAGGTGGCGAGCGAGGCCGTCCCGACGTTGATGATCAGAGCGGTTCGGATCCCGGCGAGCATGACCGGCACGGCGAGGGGCAACTCGACTCGGGTCAGAATCTGTCCGGGTGACAGGCCCATCCCACGGGCGGCCTTGATCACATTTTCGTCGACCTGTTGCAACCCGACCATGGTGTTCCGCAGGATCGGCAGGGCAGAGTAGGCGACGAGACCGATGATGACGGAGTTGAAGCCGACTCCGAACCAGATGACGATAATGGTGATGAAGCCAAACGAGGGAATGGCTTGGCCAGCATTGCCGATCGCGAGCACAAAGGGCGTGGCCTTGCTGAACGCTGGACGGGTGACCGCAATACCAGCCGGGATCGCAATCAACACCACCAGGATGGTGGAGACGAAGGTCAATTTAAGATGCTCGCGCAAGCCCCTGGAGAGCCTGTCTGCAGTCAGCGTCCGTTGCTCGATCGAGTCCAACTCGATGGAGTGCACGTAAAAATACGTGATCAGCAGGACCGCGGCGATGAAGATCGGCATCCCGAACAGACTGACTTTGGCCCACCACGCGGCAACCCCCGGACCGGTGGACTCATCCGCCTCGGGGACGGTCGCGACAGCCATCAGACCTCCTCGGGTTCGTAGTTCTTCTGCGCCAGATAGAACTGGTCGCTGTCGTCTCGCATGATTCGCACCGAGGACATGATGGTCTCCATGTCAACGATGCCTTGATAAACACCGTTGCCGTCGACCACGATGGCGCAGCCGGCGTTGGAGATGATGAGTTCGTTCAGAGCATCGGACAAGGTGGCGTGAGGCTCGACGGTCGCCGCGGCTGGTAGGCCGGCTCGATTCAAAGTTCCGCGTCCAGCCCCTCGCAGCGCGTGGGCTCCCACCCACCGAGCGGGCCGACCCTTGTCGTCAAGCAGCAACATGGCTGACCACGGCGACGCGTTCAGGCGCTCCAGCAAGTTGACGGGGTCGCTCCCCAAACCGCCGGTAGGCGCGTCGGTGGCCATCTCGATGTCACGGATGCGGGACAAGTTCAAGCGCTTCAGCGAGGCCCCGGAGCCGATGAAGTCGGAGACGTATTCGTCGGTCGGGTTCGTGAGGAGCTCTTCCGGGGCAGCGAATTGGGCGATGTGCGACTGCTCCTTGAGCACGACGATGCGGTCGCCCATCTTGATGGCCTCATCGATGTCGTGGGTGACGAAGACGACGGTTTTCTGGATCTGCGCCTGTAGCCGCAGGAACTCGTTCTGCAACCGGTCGCGGGTGATCGGGTCGATCGCTCCGAACGGCTCATCCATCAACATGACAGGTGGGTCGGCGGCCATCGCGCGAGCTACTCCGACGCGCTGGCGCTGACCACCGGAGAGCTCTTTGGGGTAGCGGCCGCGATACATGTCGGGGTCCATGCCGACCAGGCCCAACAGCTCATCGACACGCTCGGAGATCTGCTCCTTCTTCCACCCGACGAGGCCAGGCACTGTGCCGATGTTCTCGGCCAAGGTGCGGTGGGGGAAAAGTCCGGTGGACTGAATGACGTATCCCATCCGTCGGCGCAATTCGTCGGGGTCGGACTTCGTCACGTCCTCGCCCTCGAGGACGATGCGACCCGACGTTGGCTCGATGAGCCGGTTGATCAGCTCCATTGAGGTCGTCTTGCCGCATCCGGAGGGACCGACAAAGACGACAATCTCACCGGTGGCTATCGACAGGTTCAGCTTGTCCACGGCGGGCACGCTCTGACCGGGGAAGATCTTGCTGAGCTCGTCGAGCTCGATCATCGTGGGCGCGGTTGCGCCCCCGTCGTCAGGCTCCGTATGGGCGGCGTTGGACGATTCGGTGGTGGTCACCTGATACCTCGAGACGTGGTCAGTCGGCGGACAAGGATAAAGAACGCGTCGAACAGAAGGGCAAGCACGATGATGGCCAGCGTGCCACCGTAGACTAGGTTTTCGGCGCCGGGGGACCCCAGCGAACGCAAGCCGCGGAAGATCTCGGTGCCCAGTCCCGGTCCACCGACAAGAGCGGCAATGGCAGCGATGCCGACCACGATCTGGGTGGAGACGCGCACGCCCGTGAGGATGACCGGCCACGCCAGGGGCAACTCGATGGTGAGGAGTCGGCGCCAATGGCCCACCCCCATACCGCGAGCAGACTTGGTGATGGCCGGATCCACGGAGCCCAGTCCCGCGATGGTGTTGCCGATGATCGGCAGCAGCGCATAGAGCGTCAGGGCGGCAATGGCAGGGTTCGGGCCGAGGCCGAACACCGGCACGAAGAGGGCGAACAGTGCCAGCGACGGGATCGTCAACAGGACCGAGGCCGAACTGACAATCACGGGGCGGACGTTGGTGTTGCGGTAGGCCAGCACGCCAGCGGGGATGCTGATGACGATGGCCAAGAGCATCGAGATCACGACGAGTTGGAGGTGCTCAATGCTTAACTCAAGGAGGTTGTCGAGGTTCCGGGATAGATAGTCACCAAAGTTCACAGGTCTCCAATCCTTCGGCAGCGCTGCCGTGTCCATTCCAAACATGGTCGTGGAAGCACCCGACAGGGGTCACGACCCTGCCTCATCAGGACCTTGTGGTTCAATCAAGCACGTTCGAGGGCGCTGGTCAATAGGACTGATGAGGTTGGTTACAAGTTCGTCATCTTTCGATGTCAATCCGATAACGACGTGCGTCCAACCCTTGACTATGAGTCCGCGGAAGCGTTCGCTTTCTGCTCTTTCTCGCGCTCTCGGGCCTTCTTGGCTGCTGGACCGAAGATCCACAGGCCTAGCCCGACGGCGGTGAAGAAGAGCAGCGTCATCCCGATCAACAGCGGGTACGGGCCGGTAGTGTAAATCAGTGGCACCGCAGCGGCGGTGACGAGCCCTCCACCGAAGAACGGCTCGAAAACCAGCTGCTTGTAGCCAAGGCCTCGAAGGCGGGGCTCTCGGCGTCCGGGTCGACGATGCGCATCAGGATCAGCCCGGTTGCGGTCACACCCATCGACTGTCCGAAGTCACCGATGCCCCGCTCGAACCAGTACTCGGGGATGACTCGGGGCGCCAACCACAACAACATGCCTACGTTGAAGGCGATGCCTGCCGCGCACAAGATCAAGAACGAGCTGATGTTGGAGCCAATCGCCTCGAGCGACAGAGTGGCCAGCGCGGCGATGATCAAGAAGTCGAGCGCCAAGCCCTGGATCCGCAGCATCATCTGGTCATCGATCAGATGGTCAATCCCCATCCTTTCGGCGAACAACTGCACGGCCACACCGCCCAGCATGGCCAGCGGGAAGAGCGGCACGAACTCGAAGATCTCGATGGTGTCAGCCCACAGCGCTTGTTCGATGAATTGGAAGCCCTCCAACAGCAGCCAGCCGATCAAGATGGCGAAAGCGACCATCGAGGCGTGCAGCGACAGTGGCTCGACCGACGCGGGGCGTGAGGTCAACTCGCCGGCCGGGTAGTGCTCATCCTTGGCGTACAAACCTTTCTGCTCGTCAAGGGATGCCTCGGCGTCACCCTTGAGGATCGCGGTGTGCCCGCTGCGCACAGCCCAGTTGATCAAGACAATGCCGATGACGATGCCGCCGACCACGCCGACTGTCGCGATGCCGATGGCGATGTCGGCGCCACTTTCGTAACCCAACTCCTCCAGCGTGCCGCGCATACCTACGGCGGTTCCGTGACCGCCCTCGAACCCGATCTCCAATAGCGCACCCACCATGGGCTCTGCGCTAAACACCTGCACCAGGAGCACGACCGCCAGGACGTACTGCCCGGACCCCAGGGCGATGCCGAGGGAGAGTTGCTGGCCAACCAAGGTCGCCGCCTGCTTAGGCTCAGACCTCCCGGAGTAGCGGAAGAAGGTGCCCTGTGATCAGGGGCTTTCCTTTACCGCAGGACGTCGGAAATCCGATAAGATCTGGTGCGGCGCGGGTATCGATCAGGCCCCGTTGGAGGGGATGCCGGAGCCGGGCGTGTTGCGCCGGGTGAGCATGGACGGGTAGGTCCCGGTGACCTGCGGCCCACGGTGGTCTACCGCTACGACCCCGAGGACATCGGGATGCGCAACCTGGCGATCGTGGCGTTGACCGACGCCACCTTCCGCCCGAAGACGCGGGCGAGCAGATCGCCACGTATCTGCGCAAGATCCGCGGATCCGCAGGGCTCTGATTCAGCGGGTCCGGGACGGCGATCCGCGGGTCGAGCCCCTGCTGGGTGTGCCGTGCACGACTACCTCGACCGGGGACATCGACCGCGCTGAGGTCGCCGAGCCCCCCGGCGGCTGACCGGCCTCGCGCTCGCGAGCCGACTCCCAAGCGAAAAGTTTGGCGTGGTGTAGAACCTCGAGCAAAGCGGGCTGGGCCTGCGAAGAACCTCGAGCAAATCGGGTTAGGCGGCGGCAGTCTCCTTCTCCTTCTCCTTGGCCCGGGCCTCCTTGGCCGCGCCGCCGTAGAAGAAGAGGCCCAGCCCGATGGCCACGACGAAGAGGACCGACATGCCGATGAGCAGCGGATAGGGACCGAACTCGAAGATGAGCGGGACGGAGGCCGCAGTCACCAGGCCACCGCCGAAGAACGGCTCGAAGACCAGCTGCTTGTAGCCGAAGGCCTCGAAGGCCGGGCTCTCGGCATCCGGGTCGACGATGCGCATCAGGATCAGACCGGTCGCCGTGACGCCCATGGACTGACCGAAGTCGCCGATGCCACGCTCGAACCAGTAGTCCGGGATGATGCGCGGCGCCAGCAGGAGCAGCAGGCCGACGGTGAGCACGATGCCGGCGAGGCACAGGATCAGGAACGGACCGATGTTGGCCCCGATGGCGGTCAGCGACAGCGTGGCCAGCGCACTGACGATCAGGAAGTCCAGGGCCAGCCCCTGGATGCGCAGCATGATCTGGTGGTCGATCAGTCGCCCGGCACCCATCTTGTCCGCAGCGAGCTGCACGATGACGCCGCCGAGCATGGCCAGCGGGAAGAGGGGTACGAACTCGAAGATCTCGATGGTGTCGGCCCACACCGCCTGCTCGATCAGCTGCAGACCGCGCAGCAGGAGCCAGCCGAGCAGGATCGACAGACCCACGACGGCCGCATGCAGGCTGAGCGGCTCGACCGAGGCAGGCCGGCTGGTGAGCTCGCCGGCCTGGTAGTGCTCGTCCTCCCGGAACAGGCCCTTCTGCTCCTCGATCGAGGTCTCCGCGCTGCCGGTGATGATGCGGGTGCGTCCGGTGCGGACACCCCAGTTGATCAACAGGATGCCGATCATGATCCCCCCGACCACCCCCACGGTGGCGATACCGAGCGCGAGGTCCCCGCCGTCCTCGAAGCCGAGCTCGGTCAGCGTCGGTCCCATCCCCGCCGCCGTGCCGTGCCCTCCCTCGAAGCCGATCTCCAACAGCGCTCCGACCATCGGGGTGGCACCGAAGACGGGAATCAGGATTGCGACGGTGAGCAGCAGGGCAATGACGTATTGGCCGGAGCCGAGCGCGATGCCGAAGGACAACTGTGGCCCGGCCAGATCGCGAGCCCGGCGAAAACTGGGCAGTTGCTGGCCCAGGAAGAGGGTGGCGAAAACGATGCTGATGAGCAGACCCGGCAGGCTGCTCCACACCTCCAGCATCTGCGAGTTGAAGATGCCGGCCTCCTCGAGACCGTCGAACCCGAGCAAGCCGGCAATGGCCCCCAGCACCTCGGGGCCCAGCGCCAGCATGATGAAACCGGCAATGATCGAACTCGGCAGGAACAACTTCTGCACCCAGCCCGTCTTCACCCGGATGACCTTGCCCAGGAGGAGAAACACCCCTAGGACCAGGAACGCGAAACCTACGACGGCACCAGTCATGGGGACTCCTCCGGTCGGATGGCCAAGCATGGCAGTAATCTGCGCAAATGACCAGAGCGCGACGAGACTCACGAGAAGTGCCCGCGAAACGCTGTCCGTGCCTCACGTAGGAATGCTCGCGAAACGGTGAGCGTGTTGGGTATGGAAAGTGGGTTGTCGATGAGGGCTCGTGCCGAGGTCACGAGCAGGTTCGCGACGGCGTATGCGAAGGCTTTGAAGAAGGACAAGGGTCGGGTGTTGGATCAGGTCGTGGAGGTGACGGGGTGGTCTCGGGACAACGCCCGGCGACGGTTGAGCGCGGCAGCGGTGCAGCCGCCGGGACCGGGCCGGCAGGTCGCGACCCGGCCGCGTAAGCCGCGTTCGGGCAAGTATTCCTACGACACCTTGAAGGTGTTGCAGCGGGTGTGGGCTGCCTCGGGTGGGCAGTGCGGCAAGTACCTCGCCGCGTCGATGCAGTTGCAACTTGATCTGCTCGAACACCACGGTGATTTGGCCGTGGGGGTGGGCCGGTACAGCACGGTGGTGCGTGCCGAGCTGGTGTCGATGTCGGCGGCTTCGATTGACCGTTACTTGCGCGGCGTCAAGGCCAGCGACCAGGTCAGGGGCGTCCACGACGAAACCTTCACCGTTGCTGTGGTCCTCGATCCAAATCCGCAGGGCCGGTGATGAGGTCGAGGCGCAGCCGGGGTTCTTTGAGGGCGACACGGTCGCGCACTGCGGCCCGACGTTGAAGGGTGAGTTCGCTCGGACCTTGAACCTGACCGACGTGCATACCGGGTGGGTGTTCACAGCCAGCGCGCGGAACAACGCCCACGTGCGCATCCTGGAAGGGTTGAAAACTGGGGTCGAGCAGGTCCCGTTCGCGGTGACCGGGTTGGACTTCGAACGCGCGGTGTTGAACCGGCTCTGGGCATTGGTTAACGACCGGTTCAACTACCTCACCCCGACCAAGAAACCGATCGGTTACGGCACCGACCGCAACGGCCGACGCACCCGGCTCTACGACGCCCCAGCGACCCCGCTGCAGCGGTTGCTCGCCGCGAAAGTTCTCAACCCGGCCCAGGAAGCCGAGCTGGTCGCTTACCGCGACCGTCTCAACCCAGCCGCGATCGGCCGGCAGATCGCGGACCTGCAAGGCGTGTTATTAAACTAGCCACAGACAAAACCGAGCAGCTGTACCTCGCGAGCTTTCCCACCGAGCTACCCGCCACCCGCAAAGGCATCCGGATCAAAGCCAGCTGACACCCCATTTCGCGGGCATTCCCAACTGAGGCACGGATCAACTTTCGCGGGCACCTTGACTTGAGGCACCACGCCCCAAGCCGATGCATGAGGACCTAGGACAAGGCGGCGCGGAACGACGAAAGCGAGGCAGCGAAGGGGCCAGACCTCGTAGACAGATGCGCCCATAGCGGCGTGAAGTCGGCCGAGAAACTGACGCTCGCCTCGCGGGGCAAGAGCGAAGGCAGGTTGTCGATCGCGATCACGTCCAGGACTGGAGCGCCGTGCTCCCCGCCGAACCGTCGGGTGGGTTCATGCCAGGAGGTGATGGCGTCATTCAGCGGCAACACGTTGTGTGCCGAAGTCACGTCACAGGTCACATCCGCGATCACGCTGAGACGCCGCGACGGGTCGCCCACGTCACTCGTGGTGACGAACGGCCCTTGCGGCCGGTGGGTGACAACGCAATTCACTAGCGCGTCATGGTCAAACAAAGCGGCCTTGTCGAGGTGCCGAGTGTCGGCCATACCCCAGGCTGTGGTGCTCCATCCGGCTACCTCCAGAGCATCTCGGGCACCGCTGCCACTTCTCCCGCGGGCTCCGATCACCAACGCCGTGGCAGCCCCGGAGTTGACTGAGCTCAATGCTCGGTCCAGTTCTTCTTTGGTTGTCGGTGACAACGGTGCCCTCAAGGCGCTCCCGTAGTGCAGCACCGCGAGGGCCGCGCCGACATAGCCCGCCCAGTAGCCGAAGGCAACGACTCGCCGACCCCTGGCGGTGAGGTACTCGATGTCCAACAGTTCCCCCCCGCCGCGGGTGAAGCGGCCCAGCAACTCATCGGCACCTTCTTGGCCCTTATAGGCGTGCGCAAAGAACACGTGGGTATGCCGCAGCTCATCTGGGTGATCGGGCAGTTCTTTGATGCCAACGATCGTCGCGGCGCTGGGCGCGTCAGCCCAGGAGCCAGCGGTGACCACGTCGCACCCTGCGCGTGCATAGTCCTCAACGGCGAAGACGCGCGTCGGTGACTCTTCAACGCTCAGCTTGGCTCCACCTGAGACAAGCGTGGCCGCATCGGCGGGTACCAGGGGTGTGCGTCGTTCGGTGGCGCGCGTTTCGCTGCGGATCCAGAGGTGTAGGTCGCTCACCCGCACACTCTAAGGGCCTGAGCGGTGGCGACTGGAGGCCAGGCGACATACCCTTACGATGTACGCTTACTGCGTAAGTCAACCCGACACGAGGAGAGATCATGAGCAAGATCACGATGGCAGCAGCCGCAGCAGCCGGGTACGTACTCGGAGCACGCGCAGGTCGCGATCGCTACGACGAACTGAGCCAGAAGGCGGAAGAACTCTGGAACAACCCCAAGGTGCAGAAGGGGACGCGCCGCGCCAAGGCTGCCGTCGAAGACACAACATCGGACGGCGAGTCGCAGGTTGATGGCACCTCGATGAGCCAACAGGACCACGGCGACTCAACGGACCAACCGGGCGGGTCGTATGTCTGAGCGGATGACGCCCAGCACTGAGGCTGCCTCCACCGGTGAGCTGATCGCCCGCCTCTCTGATCAGACCTCGACGTTGATACGCGACGAGATGCGTTTGGCTCAGGCCGAGATGACGCAAAAGGCTAAGCATGCTGGCATTGGTCTGGGCATGTTCGGCGCAGGTGGGCTATTGGGACTGCTCGGCCTCGGCGCAGGAGTGGCGACGGCGATCATCGCCCTCGCCTTGATACTGCCCACCTGGGCAGCAGCGCTGATCGTCACCGTCGTCCTGTTAATCGGCGCAGCCGTGGTCTCGTTGCTCGGCAAAAAGCAGGTCGAGCAGGCAGCGCCGGCGCCGGAACGAACCATCGCCAACGTTAAGCAGGACGTGGCCGCAGTCAAAGAAGGGGCTACCCATGACACCCACTGATGCAGCGCAGGACTCGCAGTCGCGGGACCCGGACCAGATCGAGGCCGACATTGAGGCAACCCGGGAGGATCTAGGGCGCACTGTGGATGAGCTCACGCAGCGACTCGACGTCAAGTCCCAGGCGAAGGCGCGTGTGGCCGCCACCCGTGAGCGCGCCACCGCAAGGGCACAGGGGGTCTCAGAGCAGGCGCGAGCGACGTGGGAAGACCCGCAGGCTCGGGGGGACGCCATCCAGAAGGTAGCCCCGGTGCTGGCTGCGGTCGCTGCAGTCTCCGTGGCGCTGGGCCTCGTGCGGAGGGCGAGATCGTGATTCTCGGGTTGGGCAAGAAGAAGGCCACGAAGTCGAAGCACGCGGCGACCTCGGCGCAAAAGTCGGCGCCAGAGAATGAGTCCGCGAACTCGACGAAAAGGTCAGCGCGAAAGTCGTCGGCACACAAGGATGAGTCCGCGAACTCGACGAAAAGGTCAGCGCGAAAGTCGTCGGCGCACAAGGCTGAGTCCGCTGAGGCTGAGAGCGCATCCGCTTCAGCCTCCGGTCAGGACGCATCCGAGCCTGACTCCGGGGCAAAACCCGATGATCCGGGTGACGTCAAGGCGCCCACGTGGAAGTACACCGCCCGAAAAACCCTGCGCGAGTTCACCGACGACCAGTGCACCGACATCGCTGCAGCGTTGACGTACTACGCGGTATTGGCGCTCTTTCCGGCCCTCATCGCCATCCTGTCGTTGCTCAGTCTGGTGGGTCAGAGCCAGAAAACTGTTGAGACAAGCATGGGCATCGTCACCGACTTGGGCGGGGCATCTGTCGCCGAGACGCTGCGACCGACCGTCGAGTCCTTCGCCAATGCCTCAGGCGCCGGTTTGGCCCTGATTATCGGTATCGCCGTGGCGCTCTGGTCGGCATCGGGGTATGTGATGGCCTTCAGTCGCGGCATGAACCGGGTCTATGAGATCCGCGAGGGCCGCCCGATCTGGAAGCTACGCCCGGCCATGCTGCTGATCACCCTGATCATGGTGTTGATGGTGGTGCTGATCGCGCTCATGTTGGTTGTTTCGGGTCCTGTGGCTGCCACGATCGGCAACACGATCGGTCTTGGCTCGACGCTGCTCACGGTATGGACGTTTGCCAAGTGGCCGGTGATCCTGCTCCTGGCGGTGCTGACCGTTGCGATGTTGTACTACTCGACGCCGAATGTGAAGCAGCCCAAGTTCAGGTGGATCAGTGTCGGTGCCACCTTCGCCATTGTGGTCTGGATCCTGGCTTCGGTGGCGTTCGGCTTCTATGTCTCCACCTTCTCCAGCTACAGCAAGACCTACGGCTCGCTTGCCGGTGTCATCGTCTTCCTGCTCTGGCTCTGGATCACCAACATCGCGCTGCTTTTCGGTGCTGAGCTTGACGCTGAACTGGAGCGAGCACGGCAGCTGCAAGGTGGTGTCGCAGCCGAAGAAGAGCTGCAACTGCCGGCCCGCGACCGCAACAAGATCGAGAAGTTCGAAGAGAAGGAAGCAGAAGACATCAAGAAGGGCGAGGCTCTGCGCCGCAGCGCAGGCGAAACGGCCGACCCCGGTGAAGAGAAGGAGCGCGCTGGCTCGAAGTGATGTGCAGGACCGGGCCCACTTCTGGGGCCGGATCCCCTGGCAGGTTGCGAGAGCCGCGCTTGCGTCATAAGTTTACAACGTAAGCATCCCGCTTACTCGGACAGAGGAGTCCTTATGATCAGCACAGACCAGATGCAGTCCCTGCTCGACAACGGCGGGGTCGTTATCGACTCTGACGGTGACAAGGTCGGCAAAATCGGCCAGGTGTATCTCGATGATCGAAGCGGTAACCCGGAGTGGGTGACCACCAAGACTGGGATGTTCGGCGGATCCGAGACGTTCGTGCCGCTGTCTGGCGCGGACGCCACGGATGAGGAGATCCGCGTTCCCTACGACAAGGCCACCATCAAGGATGCGCCCCGCGTGGACGACGCGGAGGGGCACCTCTCACCCGAGCAGGAAGATGAGCTCTATCGGCACTATGGGCTGAGTGAAGACAGTGGCACCGACGGAGACGGAGACGGCGACCTGGCTTCCGGCCACCGAGACCACGACGACCACAATGACCACGACGGTGACGTGCGCGACGGAGATCACGACGGTGACGTGCGCGACGGAGATCACGACCGTGATCATGGTGACAAGGACCGTTCCGACAGTGAGGGCATGGTGCTGTCCGAAGAGCGTGTCGACGTCGGTACCGAGAAGGTGCAGACCGGCAAGGGGCGACTGCGCAAGTATGTCGTGACCGAAGACGTCACCACCACGGTGCCTGTCGAGCGCGAAGAGGTTCGTCTCGAGCGCGAGCCGATCAGCGATGATGAGGCGGCACGAGGCGATCTGGTCGCGGACGGGGAGCTTGGCGAGGGTGAGAGCGAAGTCGTGCTCACCGAGGAGCGCGTCAAGGTCGACAAGGAAACCGTTCCGGTCGAGCGCGTGTCCTTGGACACCGAAACGGTCACGGATGAGCAGAAGGTGACTGAAGAAGTGCGTAAGGAGCAGGTCGAGACTGACTTGCCGGACGGCGTCGAGGATGACCATGACTCCACGCGCGACAACCACGACTCCGACTCCACGCGCGACAACCACGACTCCGACTCCACGCGCGACAACCACTGAGCGAGCAGACATGAGTTCACAGATGGGTGAGGGTGCGCCCGATAGCCAACCCCGGCAGACGAACCGAGGAGAGCAGGAGCGCTTTGCGCACTCCGAAGATCAGTCCGCCGGGGTGGGGGCGCGTCGCCCCGATAATCGAGACCACGACCTCGAACGTGAAGAGTTTGGTGGGATCAAGTGGGGGGCAGCCTTCTTCGGCTGGCTCACCGCGGCAGGCGCCGCCGTTCTCTTGGCGTCTCTCGTTGCGGCGGTCGGCGCATTGGTCGATCGCACCACTTCCACAGATCTTCAGGCACTGAGCCAAGACCCACAGTCGGCGGGCATCGTGGGTGGCATAGTCCTGCTCGTAGTGCTACTCATCGCCTATTTCTGTGGCGGATACGTGGCTGGCCGGATGGCCCGGTTTGATGGCGCCCGTCAAGGGGTCGCCGTGTGGTTGTGGACGATCATCATGACGGTCCTGGTGAGCGTGCTGGGCTACTTTGCCGGAGAAGAGTTCAATCTCGCTGCTCAGGTTGGCGCTCTGCCGAGCCTGCCCATCGAAGAGAGTCAACGGACCCTGGGAGCAATCATTGCCGTCGCCGCTGTGTTGTTGACTGCGCTGATCGGTGCTGTCCTCGGCGGCATTGCAGGCATGCGCTTCCACCGCAAAGTGGATGCTGCCGGACGCAATATCTAGGCGTGTGACGGTGAAGCGGATGCACAGGAGGACGTGCGGCGGGGACTTGTGACCGCTATACGCTTGCCTGCCGCAAGGTCCGCAATGGTGACATCGCCGCCGCGTGCGGTACTTGATCGCGCGGCTATCGTGCGGGCGGCGATGGCATTGCTGGATGAGGAGGGCGCAGATGGTATGACGATGCGGCGACTCGGTGCCTCGCTAGGTGTGCAGGCAATGTCGCTGTACCGCTACGTAGGCGGTCGCGAGGACGTGCTCCAGGCCGTTGAGGAATCTCTGATCGAAGCACTCCCGGACGCGCTGGACCGGCATCGCCCACGCTCATGGAAGGACTATGTGCGTCAAGTGGCCTATGCCGTCAGGAAGATCGCGCTAGACCACCCAGCAATCTTCCCGCTCGTGGCTTCGGTGTACCCAGCCACGCCTTGGTTGAGGTCGCCGCTGCGAAGCACCGCCTTCGTGGAGTCATTCCTCTCGACTCTCGGTGATTATGGCTTCGACGATCAACAGCGAGTCGGGCTCTATCGATCTCTCACGAGCTTCTTACTGGGACATTTGCTCCTGGAGGCATCGGTGCTACAGCACCAACCAAAGCGACCACGTCGGACACGCGAAGTGACCGCCCGCTCCGGACTGTCGCCGCGCGTGCACCGACTCCAGGACCAGTTGGGCCAGGACCGCGGGGCCGCGGACTTTGAGGTGGCGTTGACTGCCCTGCTCGATAGGTTCGCCGTGACCTACCCCCCTCTCGATGAGACAGTAGGTCTGGAAGACATCGGATGACAGTCGAAGTCTTCCGACAGGAAGGAACGCTATGTCTGGTAGCACCGATGCGCCGAACGACTCCGGACCGGAAGCGGTGAAACTACGCCTGAATCGACCCCTCATCGTCGAAGCCGCCCTCGCCTTCATGGATACGCACGGCGTTCAGGGCCTGACGATGCGTAAGCTCGGCGCCGAGTTGGGCGTGGAAGCGATGTCTATTTACCGATACGTGCCCGGCCGTGAGGATCTCCTGGAGGCAGTGGTGGCGCACCTGCTGGATGGACTGAGCGAACGTCTGGATGAGCAGTTGACTCAATCGTGGCAGGGATACTTACAGGCATACGCACATGAGATCCGCGCTATTGCCGTCACTCATCCCAGCGTCTTTCCACTCGTCGCCACCACCCACCCCGCAACTCCGTGGCTACGACCGCCGCTGCGTAGCGTCGAGTTGGTCGAAGAATTCCTCGCTGCCCTGAGCAATCACGGGTTCGACGACGATCAAGTGGTGGAGACCTATCGAGCCTTCACGAGTTTCCTGCTTGGGAACCTGCTGCTTGAGTGTGGGATGAGAGGCGCAGACACCGCACCCACCGACGAGGCCCTCGATGAAGGAGATGCGACCGTCCCCAACCGAGATGGCCAGGAAGACCTCGACAATGCCCCCACGGTGTATCGCCTTCAATCACTTCTGAGCGAAGACCACAGCAAAGACGAGTTCGAAATGGCGATGGAGACCCTGCTTGACAGGATTGAGATGTCCATCTCGCAGTAGCGCCCCGCTGCGGCAGGTGTTAGTTGACCTTTTTGTGTGACATGCCCTCGGCGACGCCGATCAACAGCACAGCGGCGATGATCGCGACAATGGCACCGATGATGTTGAGTTCGAAGATGTCGCCGGAACCGATGGCGGAGGCGATCAGGCCGCCGATGATGGATCCGACCACACCGAGCAGCAGCGTCATCACGATGCTGAGGTTCTGCTTGCCAGGCTTGATCAGGCGGGCCACGGCGCCGACGAAGAGGCCGAAGATGAGGAAGCCGAGAATGTTGAGGATCATAGGGTTCTCCTTGAGGTCGGTTGGGGATGCCGATTCTGACATCCAGGTACATGCTTAGGGTAGTCGCTGCAGGTCAAGCCGGTGACAACGCAGATTCCTTGTGTGCGGCGCGAGCTCCGGTCTTGTCCGATTCCACGATGTAGTAGGGGTCGTCATCGGTCGGCCGAAACTGCTGCCCCTGATGTTCGAAATCGTTCACGCGCTTCTGGATCACCGAGCCGTATGTCTCACCTAGGGAAGTATTCCAGCGCACCGCGTCGCCGTTCGTGAATGTCATAAGGCCAAGGCTAGATCGTGGTGCTCAGTTCTGCGCGGCGGAGTCAGCGGACCCATCGATGTCGGCAGCAAAAACATCCAAGGTGCCCCGCTCGATCGCCTCGATGACGGCTGTTGCAACCGCCTCTGGGCTCAGACCTTCGGGCAGTTTCGGCGCCTGGCCAGCGAGCGCTCGATCCATCAGTCCCGTCTCGGTGTGTGGCGGCCGGACGTCATACACGCTGACCTTCTGGCGACGCAGCTCTCTGACCAGCGCGCGGTCGGCGCCGGTTAGTGCGGCCTTCGTGGCGCTGTAGGCGGCCATCCCAGGCATCGGTTGCTCCGCGACAACCGCCGAGATGTTGAGCACGAAGCCGTGTGACTCAGCGATGAGAGGAGCGACGCGCCTGATCATCCACAACGGGCCGATCACATTGGTGAGGAAGAGCTCCTCGATCACTTCATCGTCAGTGTCCAGGAGGCTCCCAAAGGCGACGACGCCGGCTGCGTTGATCAGCCCATCGAGACGGCCGAATTCGCGCTGTGCCGCTTCGACGACTCTCTCTCCACTGCGGGCGTCGCTGAGATCGGCCACGACCACCGGCGCACTGTCGATGCCCACGTCCCGCAAGCGTTCCTCGTCCCGACCGACCAAAAGGACTGATCCGCCTCGCTCCACGATGCCGCGAGCGATCAGCGAGCCCAAGACCCCGCTTGCCCCGACGACTGCAACCACTGCATCTTCCAAACGGTGACCGGCCATGTTGCAAGGGTAGAAGGCGGCACTTGCGAGCGATGGACCGGTATCGTGCGCGGGTGGACGTCAACCTCACTGAACGCTCCGAACGACGCGGCGGGTCCGTGCCGTTGCACGGCTATCTAGCCCTACCGTCGGGGCAGGGACCATGGCCGGGAGTGGTCGTCCTGCATGAGATCTTCGGTCTGGATGCCAATGCCCGGCTGCACACGAATCGACTCACAGAAATGGGCTATGCAGCGCTGGCAGTCGACTTGTACTCGGCTGGAGGAGCTTCGCGCTGCTTGGTCTCAACCATGCGCAGCGTCTTGCGCGGATCAGGGCGTGCGTTCATTGATATCGAAACGGCCCGTCAGGAAGTCTGCGAACGCCCTGATGTGACCGATCGAGTCGGTGTGATCGGATTCTGCATGGGCGGGGGCTTTGCACTGCTCGCCGCTGACAGCACTCGGTATGCGGCTTCCTCGGTGAACTACGGTCTCATCCCTAAGAATCTTGATGCGCTGGCTGGTTCCTGCCCGGTGGTCGCCTCCTACGGTGGCGCTGACCGAGCGCTGCCAGGGGCTGCCGCGACGCTGCGCACGGCCTTCGATGAGCACGGAATCACCCATGACGTGCAGGAGTATCCAGACGTCGGGCATTCGTTCCTGAACGAGTTGCCCACCGGGCCGGCACCTTTGAATTCGCTGACTCGAGTGCTTGGGATAGGACCCCGCCCCGGGCCCGCAGAGCACGCCTGGGCTCGGATTGGCAGCTTCTTCGCCGAGCATCTTTCGGATTCTTCAGGCGGCGTGAACTCGGGCTAGTCGGCGGATTCGTCGTCAACCCGGTGCAGGATCTCTTCGGCCACGAGCGCCGGGTGGGTCTCGGGAAGCCAGTGTCCGGCTTCGATCTCGATGAACCGATAGTCGCTGCGCACATAGGCAGCCGAGCGATGCGCTGCGACCGCACCCAGGGCGAAGTCCTTGTTGCCCCAGACGTACGTCGTGGGGACTCGCGAGCGTGGGGTGCGGGTGCGATGCAGCGGCATCGAGCGATACCAGTTCAGCGGGCCGGTGAGGTCTGCGGGATTGGAGAATCGCTCGGCATATCGGTCTGCGGCCGCAGGCGGCATTCCGCTGGATCGATAGAACTGTGCCAACCGGGGTGCCAGCAAGCGTTCGGGCAGGCGCGGGAGTTGAAACAAGCCCATGTAGTAGCTGGACAACCCTTGACGGCTGCACGGAAGCGACCACATCAGCGCCGCCGGATGCGGAGTCGAGAGCACCGTGGCGCTGCGGACTCGGGGGCTGGTCCCGGCCAGGTGCCAAGCGAGCGCTCCACCCCAGTCATGGCCAACAACATGCGCGGTGCCCTCAGGACCGACCGCAGCGTCCATGGCAGCCAGGGCGTCCTGCGCCAATTCATCCAGCGAATAGTCGCGACGTCTGGGGGCAGTGTTGGTTTTGGCATATCCCCGCTGGTCGAAGGCCACCGTCCGCAGGCCCCGCTCATTCAGCAGGGGAGTCACCCCGGTCCAGGTCGAACGATCCTGCGGGAAGCCGTGCAAGAGGATGACGCAGACACCCCCCAGCGGTCCTTGATCTGTGACTGGGAAGGTCAGGCCGGCGTGGGAGAACATCGAGAAGCGGGCACCACCCTGCGGCGGTTGCTCGGTTACCGTGACACCACTGCTTTCACGCATTGCTGCTAGCCCCTCAGGCTGGGATCGTGCGAGTGGCGATCAGCGGGCCTTCGTTCGTCGAGCATCGTGTCTGCCCGGTCGATCACACGGGCTGCGCGGCGAAGTCCAATGGCAATGGCAGAGCCCAAGAAAAAGACTGTGCCGCAGCCAAAAACGAGGGCAACGAATGGCGGGCCGGAAAGGCCCACGGTGATTGCGGCAATAGCGGTGACCAACGCCGCCAAATACCACTGAGTCGTAGGGTTGCGGCTCGTGGCGCTCAGGGATAGCCCCGTGCCGCGATTCGACATATCTACTCTCCTCGTGATTCTCCGAGCACTAATGATATCTCGGGGAACGACTATGAGCGAGTATTGTCCGGGGACGAAATGAACTGCCTTAGGGCGCAACCGACTTCATGTGGACGACCCTTCGCGCGGGCTCAACGATATTCGGGATTGGGGTCCTCAGCTTTGGACAAGCTCCAGTTGTTGGTCACGTTTCCCCAGGCCGGGATGCCTGAGGTGTCCTTCAAGTGCCGGGCGACGTACAGCATGTTCCATGACCCAAAGACCGCGTTGCGAGTTGTCCAATTGTTCTGCGCGCCACGATTGTCGTCGAGGTAAGAGGGCCCCGGGCCTGCTTCGCCGAGCCAGTAGGCATCGACCTGCGGGGGGATGGTCAATCCGATATGCGATAGCGCATACAATATCTGTGCGGCGCAGTGCTTTCCGCCGTCTTCGTTACCTGTGATGACAACGCCGCCGACCTTGCCGTAGTAGGACGACTGACCCGCCTCGTTCAGATTCGCCGAATAGCCGTAAAGACGTTCAATCATCAGCCGCGTCATGGAGGACTGATCTCCTAGCCAAATAGGCGACGCCAAGATGACGATGTCAGTCGGCGCAATCAGACGCTCGTAAATGTCGGGGAAGTCGTCGGTATCCCACCCATGCTCACGCATGTCGGCATAGATGCCCGGCGGGATGATGTGGTCGACGGAGCGTAGCCTTCCGGGCTGCGCTCGACCTCGGAGTCAATAGACTTCTGCACGGATCTAGGCAACATGGCTTCCTCTTTCACTGTTCGAGCGGTTCACGAAGAGTCGGCGCTCGCGCGGAGCGTAGCGAGCCGGGCGGGCTCGGCCTAGACTGGCGCTCCGCCCATGAGCCCCAGGAGGCCACCGTGTTTCGTTCCATCCTACGTATTGCTCCGTTCGCGATGATGGGCTATCGGTGGTGGCAACGGCGCAAAGCCCAGCAGGGTGGTCCGAGCACGCAGCAGCACCGGCCGGTGGAGTAAGGGTTCGAGCGAGCCGTGACGTAGAGTGAGGGGAACTCCACGCTGACCTCTCGCGTGGCATCGGGCTGCGGCCCACCTCGAACTTTGGAGAACCTGCCCCGTGCCTTCTGCTTCATTCGCCGACCTCGGCGTGCCATCTGCCCTCATCTCGCACCTGTCCAGCCAGGGGATCAGCGACCCCACCCCCATTCAGGCAGCCACCCTGCCTGACTCCCTCGCGGGACGGGATGTGCTCGGTCGTGGTCGCACAGGGTCCGGCAAGACGTACGCCTTCGCGCTCCCGGTCATCGCCCGGCTTCAGGCGTCGCCCGCAGTCCGCAGTCCGCATCGACCTCGGGCGCTGATACTGGCCCCCACCCGTGAACTTGCCAGCCAAATCGCGGCAAGTATTGAGCCCCTTGCCCGCCCTGCTCGGCTGCGGGTGCTTACGGTATTTGGAGGCGTGGGAAAGCAACCCCAGATCCGCGGCCTCGCCGCGGGCGTGGATGTGCTCGTCGCCTGCCCCGGCCGGTTGGAAGACCTGATTCAGAGCGGCCAGGTCACGTTGGATGCCGTCGAGATCACCGTGTTGGACGAGGCCGACCATATGGCTGACTTGGGCTTCCTGCCCGGCGTGAAACGCCTGATGGACCGCACTCCCAAGGGCGGGCAGCGCATGCTGTTCTCCGCCACCCTCGACGGCGGCATCGACGTCCTGGTGAAGCGGTACTTGAGCAACCCAGTGCGGCACAGTGCCGACTCGCCCCAGTCACCAGTCGCGACCATGGAACACCACGTTCTGCACATCGCGCAGAGCGATCGCCTCGATGTCTTGACCGATCTCGCGGCCGCTCCCGGGCGAAGTCTTGTCTTCACCCGTACGAAGCACGGTGCCAAGAAACTGGCCAGACAACTGAACCAACGCGGCGTTCCTTCCGTGGAGCTGCACGGCAACCTGGCGCAGAACGCCCGCACCCGCAACCTGGAGGCCTTTCACTCCGGCCAGGCTCCGACACTGGTGGCCACAGACATTGCGGCTCGCGGGATCCATGTCGACGATGTCGGTCTCGTCATCCACGCCGACCCACCGGTGGAACACAAGGCATACCTGCACCGCTCCGGGCGCACGGCTCGCGCCGGCAACTCTGGCCGAGTGATCACGCTGATGACAGATGAGCAGGTCAGGGACGTCAAGGCTTTGACCAAAGCAGCGGGCGTCACCGCGACCACGACCCGAGTGCGGGTGGGTCATCCGATGCTTAGCGAGCTCGCGCCTCGTCCTGCGGGAGGCTCCGTGCGCGTGGCGGTGGTGGTCCCAGTAGCAGAGCCGACGAGCGCGAGGGCGCGCTCGGCGACGTCATCGCAGCGCTCGGGAGGCCAACGTTCCGGCGGGCAGCGCTCGGGTGGACAGCGTCCCGGCGGCCAGCGCTCGGGCGGGCAGAACTCCAGTCGAGGCCGGGCCTCCGGCTCAACCGGTGACCGGGTGCGGTCGGCCCGCTAAGCGCTCTGGTCGGTGCCCAACTCAGGTGCTGCGAAGGTTCTTCGCGCACACTGGTGCCGTGGCGGAGGTCGGCGACTCAGGAAAGCGCGGCTATGGCAGCCGAGCTGTCACCGAGGTTGCCATCTATGCTGTGTCGAGCTTGATCGTCCTCTATGTATTGGGTACCGGTTGGGTGTTGGTCGAGGCAACAACGGGCCGTCTGCCGAAGACACAGGCGGTGCTAGGGATCATCGGCGTCGGGTTGGCTGCGCCGATCTGCCCGTGGGCGATGCGCATCGCGATCCGGCTCCAGGAAAGCCAGAGCTCACGTCGGGAGGAGGGTGCCTTCACCGGGGCTGCCGGGTATCTGCTCAAGCAGTTTCGAGTGTGGACAAACGGGGCGAGCGGCTCTCGTGTCCTCGGGCGTCTGGGCCGCCGAATGTCGGCTGGCCGGGCCACAGACGTCGGCATCGCCGTGGTGAGCGTCGCCTTGTTCTTTGCGTTCTATGGGGGCTCCCTGATCGCGGCCGCGATCGTGCCGATCACGCTGCATTGGGTCCTGGCAACACGTCGACGCGGTGCTCGCGGATAGCCTGACACCCCCATGGACATCGCGGACTTCACCCTCGACGCGTTCTCGTTGAGTGGCAAGCGTGCCCTCGTCACCGGAGGCAACTCTGGTCTCGGTCGCGCCTTCAGCGTGGCGTTGGCTCGCGCCGGCGCCGACGTGATGGTCTCGGCGCAGGTTGAGGACGACGGCACCACCGAGCAGCTTGTGCGCAGCAGCGGCGGCGACTGTGCCTTCATCCGCGCCGACCTCACCGCCGAGGGTGCCTGCGCGCGCGTGGTGCAGCAGTGCATCAGCCAGCTTGGCGGTCTGGACGTCCTGATCAACTCTGCGGGGATCTGCCTGAGCGCACCACCGGCCGACTTCGACCGGGCACAGTGGGATCCGATGGTGGCCGTCAACCTGACGGCGGGATTCGAGGTGGCTCGACATGCCGGCCTACACATGCGCGCGGCCGGGGGCGGCAAGATCATCAACATCGCCTCCCTGTTTTCCTACCTGGGTGGGCAAACATCCCCCGCGTATGCTGCCACGAAGGCCGGGATCGTGGGCTTCACTCGGGCCTATTGCGACGACCTGGCCGAGCACAACATCCAGGTCAACGCCCTCGCGCCCGGCTATTTCGCCACTGCGATGACGGTCGGTACCAGGTCAGATCCCGAGATGAGTCGACGCGTGATGGAGCACATTCCGGCGGGGCGCTGGGGGGATCCGACCGACCTGATGGGGGCCGTCGTCTTCCTCGCATCCCGCGCAAGCGACTATGTCAACGGGCAGGTGCTCGTCGTCGACGGCGGCTACCTCGTCCGCTGAATCAACCACTGAGCTCTCTGCTCAATCCGCCAAGACAAGGAGCCTCGATGGTCGAGTCACAATCTTCCCTGAACCGCGATCAGATCGTGACGGCACTGATCGAACTCCTCGGGGAGGCAGCGGTCGAGACGGGCCAGGACCGGCTGCGCGAGGTCAGCGTCGACCGCTTCCACAAGTACGAGGCCGTCCACGGGATCTATGCCGGCCCCTTCCCGGCAGCCATCGCCTACCCGGCCTCGACCGAG
>JBBSNC010000007.1:0-25611 GCA_038232855.1 Actinomycetales bacterium | reverse complement strand
TGGGCATCGGAACCGCCGGACTTACGGCCATGCTGTGCGTGATGGGTCTGGAGGACGGCGGCCTCACCCCGGAGCGGGGACGGATCGTCGTGACCGGGGCGGCGGGGGGCGTGGGCAGCGTCGCAACCGCCATCCTGGCGCACCGCGGGTATGACGTCACGGCGGTGACTGGCCGGCCTGAACAGCACGAGTACCTGCGCGCAATGGGCGCCAGCGACTTCCTGTCGCGGGAGCAGATGAGCCAGGAGCCGAAGCCACTGGAAGCCGAGACCTGGGCCGGGGCTGTCGAAACGGTCGGCTCAACCATGCTGGCCAAGGTCATCGCGCAGATGAAATACCAGGGTGTAGTGACGGCATGCGGGCTGGCCAGTGGCGTCGACCTGCCGAGCACAGTTATGCCGTTCATCCTGCGAGGGGTGCGCTTGCAAGGAATCGACTCGGTCCAGGCGCCGCTCGAAATGCGCGAGCGCGCGTGGGAGCGGTTGGCCAATGACCTTCCCGCAGAACTTCTTGACGACATGACCGAGGTGGTGCCGATGAGCAGCATCCTCGATCGCGGCCAGGCAATATTGACCGGTCAGGTGCGTGGTCGCCTCGTGGTGGATCCCAACGCCTAAGGCGCCCTAGCCGTCGTGGGCGACGTCGACGACCAAGCGCGCGGGGTCGCTCAACACGAAGGCCCGGAAAGGTGTGCCGCCGTCGTCCACGCCGATGAAGGCCTGAGTCGTGCCCTCGAAGGTGCCAGACAATCGCACTTCCTCGACCTCTTCGGCGTCCTCGAGTGAGTAGGTGCCCGGGCCGCCTTCGTATGCCTCGTTCTCCTGCGGATAACGCGTGCCCGTGATCACCACCTGCAAGATGGCGTCACCACCCACGTCTTGCATCACGCCACTGCCCGCTTCGACTGCGCTGTCGACGTACGAAACGCTATATCCGGGGGTACCTTCACCTTCGAGGTCGAAGACGACGCGGTCGTAGTCCGGGTGGGCGCCGATCCGGACTGTGGTGGAGAGCAAGTCGGCGTTGTCGCTGGCTTCGCCGTCGGCAGCCTCAAGTGCCGTCTCAGGCAGGTCGTCGTCCGCTGGTGCCTCCGTGGGCGCGGGCTCGGCGGAATCCTGCGCCGTGCTGCTCGCGGTGGCGGTGGTGAGGTCGCTGTCGCTGGGGGCTGTCGAGGTCGATAGGTCCGAGTCGTTCGGCCTACCAGTTGCAGTCTGGGCATCGAGATCACTGCCGGTCGCGGTGGTCACGTCAGTGTCGGCTGACGTCGGTCGGGCAGTCCGTGGGCTGCTGTCCCCGGTCAACACGTCCTGGTCAATGGTGCTCGGCCCCGAGTCGTCGCCGAGCGAATCACACGCGGACAGCGTGAGCGTCAGGGCAGCCAGAGCGCAGAGAGTGGGGCGCACGTGTGTCATCGGATCTCCATCTGTTGCTCAGAACCTAGACGCGCTGGCGCTGGCGCACAACCTGTGGATATGCCGGAAGCCGAGGTGACTGGTGTCACCTCGGCTTCCGATGTCAATGCTGCGAAGGTCAGCCGATCCGGCCGTAGCTCACGCTTCCCGGGAAGATACGCCTCAGCGTTGTTCCGTTCGTCGAACGACCCGAGTCATAGAACATGCCGTTCCCGGCATAGATCCCCACGTGTGTCGCCGGGTAGTTATGGAACACCAGGTCGCCGGGCCTCGGGCTGGAGGTGCGGGTGCTCGCCCGTTGAATGCTCGCTGCCGTCCGCGGCAGGTTGACCCCGACTCTGGCGAAGACGTAGTTCACGTAGCCGGAGCAGTCGAACCCGCTGGGCGTACTACCGGCGTACCGGTAGCGAACACCGGTATACCGAGCCGCTTGGGAGAGCACGCTGGAGGACGAGCGGGAGGCGCTACGTGAGGGAGCGGCGGACCCGCGTGAACTGGACAGACCCATGGCGCGCGAGGTGATCGGCCCCACGATGCCGTCGGCAACGAGACCGTGACGACGTTGCCAAGACTGCACCGCACGGTGGGTTCTGGGCCCGAAGATGCCGTCAGCGTAGGCGCCGACGATGCGTTGGATGCTCCTGGTCTGTCCGCCCCGCGACCCCCAACGGTAGGTTGTGTACGACCTCGCGGTCGGCAAGAAACGAGCGGGCGCGATCGCAGCACTCAGACCGGCCGACGGCGTGACCTGCGGCAAGGCTGCCGCCGGAACTGCTGTGCGTGCGGGTGTACTGGGGGTTGCCGTCTGTGCCTGGGCCACCCCGGGGGTCGCCACGATAAGGCCGCTGGTGACGGCGAGGGCTGCACACGCACTGCCAAGGGGCTTGACAGAGATACGGCTCGGGGCGCGGTGGCGCCCAGGAGCGATCGAGGACATCGTCAGACTCTCTCCATGTGCCTATGGGGTCAGCTGTCGGGTTCGGGTGGAGAAAAATACCCGGCCTTCATGTCACAGTAGAAGACTTAACCCCTAGGCGCGTCTCTCGACGCACCACCTACTTGGGTCCGCCGCTCCTGTCAGACGGATTGTGCTGGCGCGCCCGGATACGGTGACAGGATTCGGCTGCCGTGCGGGGCCCCTCAGGGGAGGAGCGTTCATGAGGATACAGAAGCGCGCGGCTTATGTCACGTTTCGGTAACGACCGACCGCTTTTCAGTTGGAAACGGCGGCAGCGAGATTACCGAGCGAGTCTTCGAGTTGTCCCTCGTCAATGAGCGGAAAACTGACCTTCTCGAGAATATCCTTATCGGTCACCTTGCTCCAGTCATAGGTCAACGAGACGTCCGTAACGTCGGGGCCAGCGCTGTCCAGACGCCACACCCACTCCCAGCCATAGGGTTCGGTGTCGGCCGGAGTGGACTGCCACGCGAGCAGAGCATTCTTATCGAATCCAGTGACGTGGTTGTCGCTCTGGTATTCGCCCCCCATGTGAGGACCCTCCATGTTCATGGTGAAGACCTGGCCCACGGCGGCGATGCGGTCACCCTGTGCTACGGAGCGAACAAATCCAGACCCATCGAGGGCGACGTGGCGTTCCGGATTGGACAAAACATTAAACAGATCGGCGCTAGACGCATCGATCCTGCGATTCACGGTGATGCTGGTGTTTTCGCTCATCCTGAGGCTCCTTGGGGATAGATGCCTGATCTGTGGATCAGTGGCTAGCCCCACGTTACGTTGTGGCTCCTCCCATGCTCGCAGTGGCCGCAACTCAGGCACCCAACGACATCGTGTGTGCTCCTGCGATCCCCGCATATCGTGCGGGTGTGCAGGTCAGGAAAATAATCTGTCCCATCGATTCGCTGCTACCCAGCACCGTGCCAACCCGTCGCAAACGCTCTGGGTCGGTGTATCCCAGCGCGTCATCGATGATCACCGGCACTCCACCGCGGCTGTGCACCAAAGACGAGACAGCCAGGCGCGCGAGTATGCCGAGTTGCTCCTTGGCGCCGCCGGACAACTGGGCAAAGGGCACGCTCGATCCGTGCAGGTGACGGTGGGTGATCACGAGGTCCGGGCTGACGGTGATGGAGAAGGATTCGCCATACATCTGCACGCCGAGCTTCTCGATTGCACGCGCATAGGGTGCGACGTAGCTCGCGTGAGCGCGATCTCGGTGTCGCTGCAGCGTGCTGTGCAACTGTCGAGCGGCCCGAGCTCGTTGCTCGATCGCATCCAGACCCCGCCTCGCGTCGTCGAAGGCCTGCGCAGCTCGGTCGTAGTTCTCCTGCCGCCCCTCCCCCGCCGTCATCTCCAGGCGTCCCCGGATCTCGTGAAAGTCGGCTCGCATCGCCTTCAGGGCACGCGCCTGCACGACCGCGAGCCGATCAGCCTCGGCGTGCCGGGCTTCCACGTCGTCGACTCGGGCCTGACGAAGATGCTCGCGCATCTGCGCCAGGTCCTTCACCGCCTGTGCGTGCTCCGAGCGGGGCGCGTCTACCGCTACCTCGAGATCCAGGTCGACGATTCTTGAGCGCTCCTGCTCCAGCATCCGGAGCGCACGGGTGCGCTCAGTTTCGGCATCACTGTGCCTGGCGCGTGCCACGTCGCGTGCTCCTCGGGTCGCCGCCTCCTGCTCGCGCAACCCCGCGACCTCGTCCTCAGCCGCTTCACGGGCTTTGCGCATCGGGCGCAGCCGCTGCTGTGCCTGTGCGTGCGCGAGTCGTGCCTGATCCAGGTCGGGGGCTCCACGTTGAGCTGGATCGGCAGGCGCTTCAGCCTGGAGCAAGGCACGACGGTCCTCCAGCGCAGCGCGCAACTGCGCCTCGTCCTGAAGGCCCAGCACAGTGTCCAAGTCCTGCGACAGCTTCGATTCTTCGGCGAGGGCATGTCCGTGTGCCGCAGCGAGGGCGCGAGCGGCGCACACATCACTGGCGCCGACGGCATCGAGTTGCCCGCGCATTTCAGCGCGCAGGGTGTCGCGCTGCTCAGCACGCCGCGCCACGTCAGCAACTGGCCGGATCTGAAACCGCACGGCGTCGTTGAGTACAACCTCGGTAGGGGAAGTCACCTCGAACACTGCGGGGTCACCGGGGCTCGTGAGCTCCAGGGCTTCTCCATCCAGGCTCACCTGGTGCTGCCCCGCGAGCGCCTGTACCTCAACGGTCGTCGACGCCGCATCGACGGCAGCCTCGGCCACCTCAAGCGCCTGCTGGGTGGTGGTGATCTGACGCAAGACAGCCTCACTAACCTGTTGTGCTCCCAGCGTCTCTCGGGCCGCTTGCAGGGAGACTCCCAACTGCTCGGCTTCACCCAGGCGCTGCGTGAGCGAGGCGACTTCGAGGGCGAGTTGTGCGTCGGACACGGAGTCGTCCGCAGCGTCGGCGTCCGCCTGCGCCTTCAGGCAGTCGGCACGGGCACGGTTCAACCGTTCCTGCGCGGCGCTGAGCTCGTTTGAGCGGCGCTGTGCCCTGGCGGCCGAGGACGTGACCGCCTCTGCCCGCTGGGTCATTTCGGTCTTTCGCTCTGCCAGGGCCTGGATCAGCAGGTGTCTCGAAGCAAGGTCTCGTTGCGCTCCCAGGAGCGCCGCCTCGGCGGCTTCGGCGCGCATCCTGGCCGCACGGTGCTGCTCGCGCAGATCGCTCATGCCCGTGACTTCGACGCGTGCCCGGTCCAACTCGCGCTGTCGCTCGCCAAGCGTCTCTTCGGCGAGGCCGAGCTGGGCTGCCGCTGCGTCCCGACGCGCTATCAACTGCTCAGCCTCGGCGAGCGACTGGTGCGCGAGAACAGCCTCGTCCTGAGCTGCTTGCACCCCGGCAATAGCGGCCCGCAAGTCGCCGGTGGGTTTGCCGTGGGAGGCGGTGTAGTACCGCAGGTACTCCTGCTCGACGGCAGCCAGGAGGTCGGCTCCACCCTCGGTGTGTAGGTCGGCCCCGGCTGCACCATCCAGTGCCGCCTCAAGCACCGCACTGTCGCTGAGATCGATGTGCCCTGGGGGCCCGGACTGAGCGAAGCGCAGGGCCTCGAACAAGGGTCGGTCGAGGTATTCATCCAAGATGGCGTTCATCCGCTGTTGGGCTGCTTCGCCGGTGAACTGCCCGGGAGCCGGTTGCAGAATCTGCAGAGTGGTCGAGGGTTGCCTCAGCCACCGCTTGGCGAAGATGACTCTGTGCTCACCGATGCTGAATTCGGCTTCGACGTGGGGGCCCGCATCAAGGCCGACCGGCTGCAGGCTTTGCACCGTCGCCGCTCGTGAAGACGCTTTGGCACGAGGGTCCAGCAGACGGTCGAGTGCCTCGACAAAGGTCGATTTGCCGACCTCGTTTGGGCCCTCGATGACAACGACCGGGGCATCGGGAAAGGTGACAGACCGATCTTCGACGCCCTTCACGTTGCGTAGGTGCAGGCGGTGCAGTCTCATCGGTGACCTGCGCCGCTCAGCCGATAGAGCAGAGCCAACGCGTTGCGGGCGCTGTCGGCATCCTCAGATCTGGAATTGTCGAAGGCCCACGGCTGCATCGGGTTCGTCGCTGGCACCGCAGGTGCGGTGTCAGCGACAGCAGAAGTCGCAGCGGCTAGGTGTGCGCGCACGCGCGGCGATAGCTGCGGGGACACGTGGGCACGTATTTCATCTGCCGCATCGGATACGAAGCCGGACAGGCCGAGAGCAGACCAGTCGGTGCCGTGCGGCAACACGGTGAGATCGGTGTGTCGATCCCATTCGTGCAGACCCGCGAACAGCGCCCGGCGCTCCTCCAGCACCTCTTGGAGCGTTGTGAAGTCCCCTAATGTCACGGCACCCCGCAAGCCCAACTGCAACACCACTCGGTCTTTGCGGGTCACGTTGTCCAACTCCTGGACCAACCGGGCGACATCGGCAGCTGAATTGACATCTCGCTCCCAGTTGCGGAACTCCCAGGTGCCAATCCGGTGCGGCTGCACCGACGGAGCGGCGTGAGCATCGAGGTCGACCACCAGCACCTGCCCCGGTGCCTCCTCGCGGGGGTCGGTGACCTCCGTGGTGCCCGAGTACCAAATCACGCCGTGCCCGCCGACATCCGTCAGCGAATGGCGGTCGCCGAGGGCGACGTAGTGGATGCGGCCCTGCTCGACTGCCTCCATGAGCACCGACGTGTCGATGGCGTCCGGCTTCTTCCCGGTGGGATCCAGCACGTCGACCATGCCGTGCCCCACGACGATGCGCACCGTTCCATCCGCCGCGCCGGCATCGTTCAGTGCCTCAGCCACGAGGTCGCGACCGGGATACTTGCCGCGCCACGGCGCCGCAACGATTTCAACTCCGTCCGTGACGGCATAGGTGCTCGTGCGGTCCAGCACGGTCACGTTGTCCGGGCAGGAACTGAGAAACATCTCTTGCTCATAGAGGCTGACGGCATCGAGCGGGTCGTGGTTGCCAGGCAAGAGGTACACCGGCAGGTCGATCTCACCGATTGCCTCCAGAGCGCGCGCTACCGTTTGCCGGCGCAACTGGTTGCTTTCGAAAACGTCACCGGCCACCACCACAAACGCGCAACCCTGCTCCCGTGCGATGCGCCCCAACGACCTGATGGCCTCCACCCGGTCGTGGTCGAAACGAGCCTGCGCCTCCGGTTGCAACCAGCGCCGGGTCATCCCGATCTGCCAGTCGGAGGTGTGCAGGAAAGTGACCATGGCACAACCGTAGGAGTCGGTGCCGACAAACCCGGGTACATCACGTCAGTGTCCCCACACCAGCAACGGCACCAGCGCCGCCAAACCCCCTGCCCCGGTCGTGACGAGCAGATAGCCGAGCGCTGCTGACCGGCTCTCGCGCCGCAACTCCCAGACCTGCACGGCCAGGGTGCTGTATGTCGTCAGGGCACCGCACACGCCCGTGGCCAGCAGTGCGAACCAGAACGATGCAAGCGAGTCTCCTACCGCCACGAGGAGCCCGAGCGCTGCGGCCCCCGTCGTGTTTGCCAGGAAGACCCCGGGCAGCGTCCCCCAAGCGCCGATCGCCGCGAGGTGACGCATCGCAGCGCCGAGCGCGCCGCCTAGCGCGATGGCCAACCACAGATCCCATGGCATATCTACTCTTGCTCCTGCGCCGGTGGGGGCGCGCCGGAGTGCAGCCCCAGCAGTCCCGGGGAGCGCGCGCCTAGTGCTGCGGCACCCACACAGGCGAGCGGGGTGAGCACGAGGTAGGCGAGCGCGGAGAGCGCAGTCCCCTCCGTCGGCAGGGTGAGCGAGCTCACGATGTATGCCGAAAAGGTTGTGAAACCGCCCAGCAACCCCGTGCCCAGGGCCGGCTTTACCCACCACTGCACGGAGAAAGCCGTGGTCAGCACGGTCAGCATCCCAAGCAAGAAACTGCCCAACGCATTGATGCTGAGAGTCGACCACGGCACGCTCGACGCCCCGCCGCCAAGCCACTGCTCGATTGCCGCACGCGCGATGGCACCGGCGGCACCGCCGAGCGCCACGGCGCAAAGCACACGCATGCCTTGACTCATCGCCCGAGCCTAGATGCCCGGTCCGTTAGCCTTAGCCCATGACGTCCAGCGGGTCCCCTTCATCTGGCAAACCCGGGCCGGGTGCTGCCCGGCGTGAGTGTGGACGTATCGCGTGCTGATCCTCAGCGGACTCCTCGTCATTTTGCTGCTGACCGTTGCCACTGGATATTTCGTCGCTCAGGAGTTTGCCTACGTCTCGGTGGATCGAGGCAAGCTGCAGAGATTGGCGACGGAGGGTGACGCTGCCGCCGAGCGGGCCCTCAAAGTCACGTCCAGGTTGTCCTTTACGCTCTCCGGAGCGCAGTTCGGAATCACCCTGACCGCGCTACTCGTGGGCTTTGCCGGTGAGCCCCTGCTGGGTCGCGGGTTAGCCGATGTCATGGGCTTCACCGGTCTGTCTCCAGCCGCGTCACTCACCCTGTCGCTAGGCTTGACGCTGGCTTTCAGCACCGCGTTGCAAATGGTGCTCGGCGAACTCGGGCCGAAGAACCTGGCCATCGCCCGCTCCGTCCCGCTGGCGCGTGCCCTCTCACGCTCGACCTTGTTGTATCTGATGATTGCCGGCCCCATCATCACGCTCTTCGACAAAGCTTCCAATGCCTTGTTGCGCTCGGTCGGCATCGAACCGGTCGAAGAACTGCCGCAGGGCGCAACCCCGGAAGACCTGAGCCGCATCATCGCCGACTCTGCGATGGGAGGCCTGCTCGACGACGACCTCACCAAACTTTTGGGTCGCGGCTTGGCTTTTCGTGGCCACGCCGCAGAAGAGGTGATGACACCTCGGATCGATGTGGAGACCGTGCAGGCCGACGAGCCCGCCAGCCGAGTGTTGGAGATGTTGGACACCGGGCATTCCCGCTTCCCGGTGATTGGTCGCGACATTGACGACATCGTGGGTGTGATCGGGCTGCACGAGTTGCTCAGCGTCCCGGCCGAGCAGCGCGGCAGGATCCCGGTGCGCGATCTGGCCGACGAGGCGCTCATTTTGCCCGAGTCACTTCCCCTGCCGCGAGTTCTGGAAGAACTGCGCACGCAACACCGCCAAATTGCGGTCGTGGTGGATGAGTATGGCGGCTTCGCGGGCGTCGTCACGTTTGAGGATGTGGCTGAAGAGGTTGTCGGCGAGATCTGGGACGAGGACGACGAGGAGGAAAACTCTCCGACGCCCCGAGCCGACGGAGTGTGGGAGCTTCCGGCGCGGATGCGGATCGACGAAGTGGCCACGATCACCGACATCGAGCTGCCGGAGAGCGAGGACTACGACACGCTCTCTGGGCTGGTCATGAATCACCTGGGTCGAATGGCCCAAGAGGGCGACCGAGTCGTCATCCAGTGGCAAATCCGAGATTCCGAGGGTGATCCGCAAGAGGCGTCCGTCGATATCGAAGTCATCACGCTGTCCCGCTACGTGCCTGAAGCGGTCGCCGTGCATCCCCTGCAGACGCTGACGTCGGAGGCTGCCGCCGACCCGTCTGAGGCTCCTTCAGCCAGCGAGGGAGGCCAAGCATGAGCACCACTGCGGCATTGCTCACCTCCGTGCTCCTGCTCGTGCTCAATGGATTTTTCGTGGCGGCCGAGTTCGCAATCGTTGCCTCCAAGCGGCACCGCCTGGAAGAGGCCGCAGAGTCAGGCTCTCGAGCGGCAAAATCCGCCGTCAGTGCGCACCGCGAGATGTCGCTGATGCTGGCCGGGGCTCAACTGGGCATCACACTATGCACATTGGGCCTGGGTGCATTATCCGAGCCCGCCTTGGCAAGCCTGCTGGAGCCCTTGTTGCACAGCATCGGCTTGCCCGACGGCCTCAACCATGTGATCGCGGTTGTCATCGCGGTCTCCCTCGTGGTGTTTCTGCACATGGTGGTGGGCGAGATGGCCCCAAAATCGTGGGCCATCTCCCACCCTGAGCCCTCTGCTCTCATGCTTGCGCTGCCGTTTCGCGCCTTCACCTGGGTCACTCGCCCCCTACTGTTCGTGCTCAATGGCTTCGCCAATCTGCTTCTGCGGCTGGTCCGGGTCGAACCGATCGACTCCGTAGACTCGGCGACCCACGGACCGGCAGATCTACAGTTGCTGCTGGCTACGTCGCATGAGCACGGGGTGCTGCCCGATGCCGATCACCAAATGCTCACCGGAGCGCTACGGCTGGAGTCAGAGACCGTGGCCAGCGTCATGTTCAATCTGGATGAAGCAGTCTCGGTCTCCCACGACGCGACCGCCCGCGACGTCGAGATTGCCTGCCAACAAAGTGGCCACTCTCGCGTTTTCGTACGCGATAGTAGCGAGGCTGTCGTCGGTTTGGTACATGTGCGTGACGCGATGCGCTCCACCTCGCGCGGACATGCCGAGACCGCGGTCACTGAGTTTGCGCAAGACCCGACGTGGCTCAGCCCTGATCTGCACTTGATCGACGCCGTGGCTCAGATGAGCCAGGAGCGCGCCCAACTCGCCATGGTCGGAGACCGAAAGGGATCATTGCGGGGGCTTGTTTCGTTGGAAGACATCTTGGAACAGATCCTCGGTGAGTTCAACGACGAGACCGACACCTGACCCCTCCGGCCCAAACGCAAAGGCAGCCCGCGCCCCTGCGGGGTGCGGGCTGCCTGGCGGTCGTGCTAGCCGACGCGACCGTAACTGGTCACACCTGAGAACATCTTGCGCTTCTGGGTGGGAAGACCAGCGCGACCGGAGTCGTAGATCATTCCGTCACCTGCATAGATGGCGTTGTGATATGCCGGGGCTCCCCAAAAGACCAGGTCACCTGGACGTGGAGAGGAGACGGGCGTGGATGCCTGTCGCTGCTGTTCGGCAGTCCGGGGCAAACTGATACCGATCTTGGCGTAGACGTACTGCGTGTATCCCGAGCAGTCGAATCCGGTGGAGGGGCTGGTGCCACCCCAGCGGTACATGATGCCGGTGTACTGCTGCGCAAACGGCAAGACCGCGGCCGCTGACGAGGAACGCGAGCTACTGCGCGAAGCCGACGAGGAGGACCGGTTCGACGACGTCGAGGAAGTCGAAGACCGGCTCGAGGAGGTCGACAGGCCCATCGCACGCGAAGTGATCGGTCCGACAATGCCGTCGGCCACGAGGTCTTGGCGTGCCTGCCAGCGCTTCACGGCGGCATGCGTGCGAGGACCGAAGACGCCATCCGCGCTTGCTCCGACGATCCGCTGAACGCTCGAGACCTTCCCGCCGCGAGAACCCCAGCGCAGGGTCGACCAGCCGGACGTCGTCGGGTGAGTGAAGACGGGACTGCTTGCCACAGAGCCTAGTGCCGTGGGAAGGGTTGCCGGAAGGCTAACTGCCGCCGCAGGTGCGACGGGTTGGGCCGGGACCTGCGCAGGAGTCGCTTGGGCAGTTCCTGCCATCGACAAGGCAAGCCCGCCTGAGGCGGCAGCCACGGTGGTGACGCGCAGCAGGGGCGCGAGGGACAGTCGGCCCGGGGCTCGGTGCCGTCCAGGTGTTGCAGAACTCACGGTGTGTCTCTCTCGATTCGCCTGCGAGGTCAGCTGTCGGGTTCGGGCGCAATGTGGCCCGGCTTTCGATTCACGATCAAGAGCTTCACCCCAAGGAGCCCTGATCACTGGCTCCACGGTCATGGGTCCCCCGCTCCTGTCAGACGGATGTGGTGATCAACCCGGTAGTGGTAACAGGATTCGGCGACCACCTCGGGACTCCTCCTTATGGATGAGCAAATCCGAAGGTACCCCATTGGGGTACTTAATGTCACGTTTTGGTAACGAGCGCCCAGATGGCCCCCGCGCCGACCCCACCGAGCAGGCTGAGCCCCGCCGTAACCATGGCCGTGGCACTGGTCCACCGAGGGGGCACCTCCGCCTCGAGGACATCCCCACTCTCCGGCGACCGGAAGGGCTGCATGATCCAGCGCAGATAGTAGTAGAGACTCAGCAGCGTGTTGATCAGGACGACGATGGCCAACCAGGCCGCCCCGCCATCCCAGGCGGCCGTCGCGGTCGTCAGCTTTCCGGCGAAGACCGCAGTCGGGGGTGTGCCGACCAAGCCCAACAATGCGAGCACCAGGGCCAAGGCCAGTCCGGGATGCCGTCGAGACAGACCCCGATAAGATTCGATGCTTCGATGCTGCGGCAAGGCCGCGGTGACGGCAAAGGCCGCGATATTCGTCACGGTGTATCCGATGAGATAAACCAACAATGACGGCAACGCCAACTCCGAGCTGGACGCGACCGCCACCGGGACCAGCAAGTACCCGACCTGACTGACCGTGGACCACCCCAGCAGACGACGGGGGTCGCTCTGAAAGTAGGCGGCCAGGTTGCCAAGGGTCATGGATGTGGCGGCGAGCACCGCTACGAGCAGCGGCCAGGCGAGCGCATCCGGCAAGATGAGGACCAGTCGGTATGCCGCAATGACGGCCCCGATCTTGGGGACCGTGGTCAGGAATGTCGCTGCAGTGGCGCTGGCGGCCTGGGCTGCGTCCGGCACCCAGAAGTGGGCGGGCACCCCGCCGGCCTTGAACATCAGACCGATGATGATGGCCAGCGTCCCAGCGGCCACGGCACCCGAGGGAGCGCCGGGTAGCCGCTCTGCAAGGTCGGCATACCGGGTCATCCCCGTCACGCCATACAGCACGGTGATTCCGCCCATCAGGACGATCCCGAAGAGGGCTCCGAGTAGATAGGCCTTCATGGCCGCCTCGGCCCCGGCTGCGCTTCGCGCGATTCCGATGAGACCATAGAGGGGGATGCTGGCGAGCAGGAACCCGACGGCCAGGACCAACATGTCCTGTGCGCCGGCCAGCACCATCGTGCCAGTCGCCGCGAAGAGGAGAAGAGCATACGTTTCGCTCTCGCGTGGGGTTGAGGCGATCTCATCCATAGCGAGGGCCAGCACCAACAACGTCCCCAGGCATACCAGGATTCGAGCGACTGCGGTCGTGGTGTCCAGCACGAAGGAGCCCTCGAAGGCAGTGCTCACCGGCTGGCCCAGTTTCAGTGTCGCGGCCAGCGCTGCACCAGCCAACGCGAGGGCGGCAATGATTCGGGCGACCCACTGTTGTTCCCGGCCGACAAAGGAGCCACTGATCAGCGCGCCGAGGCCACCCAGGAAGACCAAAATTTCCGGGAGCATCAGCAGCGGGCGCATCGCCGTGTCCGACCCCACCGATTACCTCCCGACCAGGTCGGTCAACGCACGAGAGGCCGGCTCGATCACGCTGAGCAACGGTGCCGGCAGCACGCCGATGGCCACCGACAGCAGCAGCAGGGGGGACACCGCCCACATTTCGCTTCGCCGCAGGTCAGTGAATTCGCGCGAACTCCCGGCGACCGGCCCGGTGAAGATTCGTTGCAGCGCCCGCAGGAACAGCGCGGTGGTCAACAAGATGCCCAGCAACGCGATAGCCGTCACGGGAGCCACCGCGATGCTGCCGGTGAAGATCTGGAACTCTGCGATGAATCCGGACAGGCCGGGCAGACCCAGAGACGCGAAGGCACCCACTGCGAAGAGGGTCGCCAATCGGGGCGCCGGACCGGCCAAACCTCCGAACGCGGCCATCTCGTAGGTCTTTGCTCGCTCGTAGATGACTCCGGCCAACAGGAACAATGCGCCGGTAATCAGTCCGTGGCTGACCATCTGAGTAACGGCGCCGGTCACCGCCACCTCACGGGCCTCGGCATTGTCGTCCGCGACAAGTCCGGCGACACCGACCGCCAGCACGATGTACCCCATGTGGTTGACCGAGGTATAGGCAATCATTCGCTTGAGGTCTTGCTGCGCCAGGGCAACCAGGCCCCCATACAGCACCGACACCAGGCCGACGACGACGATGACCCACGCCCAGTCTCGCCAGGCCTGCGGCAGCATAGGCATCGCCACCCGCAGGAACCCGTAGGTGCCCATCTTCAGCAGGACCCCAGCCAGAACTGCCGAGCCAATGGCAGGGGCGTCGGTATGGGCCGGTGGGAGCCAGGTGTGAAACGGCACCGTAGGCGTCTTGACCGCCAGGCCGAGCAGGATGGCACCGAGCACAAAGGCACCACCCAAGGATTGACCGGTTAGCGGTGTTTGCTCGGCGAGAACGACCATGTCGAACGTATGTGGATCAGCAGCCACGTAGAGCCCAATGAAGCCGGCCAGCAGTGCCAGCGAGCCGAGGAACGTGTAGATGAAGAACTTCATCGCCGAACGCCCGGCATTGCCATGCCCCCAGCCTGCAATGACGAAGTACATCGCCACGATCGACAGGTCAAAGAAGACGAAGAACAAGATCAGGTCAGCGGCGACAAACAAACCGAGGCTCACGCTCTGCAGGAAGAGAAACAGGGCGGCTTGGATGCGCGGACGATCGTGCTCCCGCAGGGCAAACACAGCGCAGGCGAGAAAGATGATGGCGGTCATGGCTAGCAACGGCAGGGACAATCCGTCGACGCCGACGTGGTAACTGCTGTTCACACCCGGGATCCAGGGCACTTGCACGTCAAAGGCCAACTCCCCCGGCACCGGGGTGTCGTAGCGAGCCCACACCAGCATCACCAGGACAAGGTCGGCCGCCGTCACAGCGACCCAAGCCCGACCGGCTGCCCGCGGCGAAAGCTGCGGCAGGGCCAGCAGCGCGATCGATGCGGCCAGCGGAAGGAACACGATCACAGAGAGCATGCGCTCACCTCACCGTCAGAAGGAGAAGGAAACCGGCAGCGAGCACGACGGTTGATTGCAGGTAGTACTGGTGCACGAGGCCGGTCTGCGACCGGCGGGCGGCATCAGCCAGGCGTCGGACCCGGCCAACGGTCCACCGGACCGCACCGTCAACACGAATGTCGTCCGTCCGATCGAGTCGATCGGCAGCCTTCAGCGTGGCAACGGCGACCCCCTCGACGGTCCGGTCTAGGACGCGGTCATCGAACCGGCCCAGAATGTGCGCCAAGCGCAGAGTGGGCTCCAGGATGAGTGCTCTGGATGCCGCTTCGAGACCGAGCCAGTGACGCGCCCACGCTGGCTCCGGTGGGCTCCACCGCGACATCAGCACCAGCACGGCCACTGCCAGCACGCCCGAGACAACCAATTCGACCACCCCTGCGCCCACGACTTCAGGCCCATCGAGTGCTTGCGCCAACTGCTGACCCACTGGGGCCAACGTCAGGATCCCCACCATGGCGGCACCGATGGCGAGCACCACGAGCGGAGTTTTGGCTATGTCGTGCACGGTGCGGGTACCGGTCTGCTCGGTGTCGTACTCCGCTGCGATCCGTGGTGCCGACCCGGCGGGCACGCGGGGCCAGATGACAAACAGGAACTTGCCCGCATACCCTGCGGACAGGATCGACGCCGCCAGCCCGAGGGCATACAGCGCCCACGACTCCTCCAGCGTGGCGGTCAGCACAGTGTCTTTGGTTGCCCACAGCGACAGTGGCGCGATTCCGGCCAGAGACAGGGCACCGACTGCGGCGGTGATGCCCACTACCGGCCATCGGCGAGCGATGCCGCGCAGTCCGATCAGCGACTTGGTGCCCAGCGCCGTGAGCCAAATTCCAGCGACTAGAAACAACAACGCCTTGGTGAAAGCGTGCCCGACGAGGTGTGCCGCCCCACCGGAGACACTGCCGACTCCTGCGGCCAACACAACGAACCCAAGTTGCGCGGCGGTGGAGGCTGCCAGCAACTGTTTGAGGTCGCGCTGAGCGATCGCCACAACCCCCAGGACGAGGGCTGTGAGACCGCCGACCCAAGCGGTCGCCGTTGCCGCCCAGCCCGTCGCGGCTAGCAGCGGCTCGACACGGAGGAGCAAATACCCGCCCAGAGCCACCATTGCGGCCGAATGCAGCAGCGCGCTGACCGGGCTGGGACCCGCCATCGCGGAGGACAACCAGAACGAGAACGGCAGTTGCGCCGCCTTGCCCAGGGCGGCAAGGACCACCCCGGCTGCGATCACATCGCGCCACCCAGAGGACGCGTTGGCCAACTCGGTCAGACCCAATCCGGCGCCACCGGCCAAGGCAGCAGCAGCCGCCACATACAGTCCAAGGTCCGCGCTGCGGGTCGTGACGAACGCCGTCAGCCCTGCACTCACTCGGTCCTGCTCCCGCCACCAGAACCCGATCAACGCGTAGGACGTCGCACCCATGAGTTCCCACCCAAACAACAGTGTGGGCAGTGTGGTCGCGGTTGCCGTGAGCAGGGCGAACGCGCAGAACAGCAACATTAAACCGTGGAATCTGGCCTTGGCCCGCTCTATCTCGGCGGCGGCCACCACCAGCGCGAGGGTGGTGATAAAGGCGATGGTCGGGACAAGCAGGGCACTCAACGTGTCGACCTTCAGGCCGAAGTCGGCACCGACCACGAACGGGATTGATACGCGTGGCCGCAGCAGCGCCACCGCGAGTGCGACGAGGGAGGTGAGCCCAGCGGTCGTGATCGAGGCTTTCACGGCGATCGACTCGACCCGCGGAGTGAGGACCAAACCGGCACCGACGAGCGCGGGCACCAGCACCAGTCCCCAGAGCAGGACCTCAGAAACCCCGTTCACCGGGACAGGTCCGTCGCCATGTCGGTCATGTCTGCTCCCGCATCACGGTGGAGGAGGATGGCGATGGCGAATCCCATGGCCATCTCTACCGTCATCGCGGCGATGACGACCAGCAACAACACCTGACCCGAGGGAGTGGGGGCGGTGAACCACCAAAAGCCCGCTGCGGCAAGAATCACGCCGTTGATCATCAGCTCCAGGCCCATCATGACCATGACGACGACCTGCTGTGAGATCGCGCCATAAAGGCCGATGCTGAACAAGGCTGCGGCCACCAGGAGCACTGTCTCCAAGATCATCGGCCCACACCGCCGGGTTGTGGGTCCTGCGCGGGTCGGCGTCGCAGATCATTGCCCAGCCGGTCATAGCGGGTGCGGTGCGAGCCCAACACGATGCCAGCAACGATCGTGGAGACCATCACCGGGCTGATCACGATCATCACCAACATCGACGGTCCCATCAGGGCTTCACCCAGCGCGGCGGTGACGTCCGCGGAAGGGTTGCTGGCGCGAGTTGGCCAATCGATCATCAGGATGCCAGCGGCCAGGACGACGAAGGTTGCAACAGCAGCCGCGAGGGCTTGTCGATTGTCATGGACCATGCTCATCGGCATCAGCGCGGGGTTCATGCCCATGAACATGACCATGAAGACCGCCATGATCGCCATCTCCATCACCATCATCAGGATGACGACGACGCCGATGTAGTTCTGCTGAAGCAGGAGCACTGCTACGCCGACTGCGACGAAGGACAGCGCGAGGGCGTATGTCGCGCGGGCCATCGAGTCGACATAGAAGACGGCAGCCCCACTGATGACCGCAACGATGGCAAGCACCCAGAATCCGAGGTGTATTGCGAGGTTTGCTTCCGGCACGTCATGCCCTCCATACGGCGACGATGGCCACGATGAGGTCCTGCACGATCACTGCTGGGAGCAACACCACCCAGCCGAGTTCCATAAACAGATCCGGGCGCAGGGTCGGCATCCGACGGCGGACCCAGACCAAGGCGGCGAGAAGTAGGACCGTCTTGGTCAGGCTCCACGCCCAGTCCGGCAGCACGGGCCCGGCTCCCCCGCCGAGAAACATGGGCACCGCGAAGGCTGCCCCGGCAGCCAACAGTGCATAGCGGCCGACCTGGAACAACAGCCGATCAACTCCGCTGAGCTCAACACCCACACCGCCGGCCAGATCCGCACCCACAGCCGCGCTGAACGGGCCCCATACCGAGAACGCCACAACACCCATGCAATACACGGCAAAGGCAATCGGCATCCAGACCACGAACCACACATCCTGCTGCGCGGCAGCGACAGCGCCGACGTTCAGACTGGAAGCAGCGATGGCTGGCGCGACGAGCGCAAACATCAAGGGGAGTTCATACCCCAGTCCATGGGCGAGGAAGCGATAGCCGCCGACGAGAGAGTATGTCGAGTTGGCACCCCATCCCACGAGCCAGACCAGGGCCCACACCATCACGTCCATGGCGTTAAACCAGACGATGCCGACATCTAGGTCAACGATCGTCCAGGTGCCCAACGGCACGACCGCAAGCATCAGCAGCGCGACAACGATCAAACCCGAACTTCCGACCCGCCACAGCGGGTTGTCTGCGGACACCATCGTACGCCGACGTTGCCGCATCAGCCTTGCGCCTTCATGGATCGACCCGGTCCATCCGCCGCGTCCGGCGCCCTCACTGCGGGCGCTCAGGGCGCCGTCTAGGGCACTAGCGAAGAGGATCAGGGTGGCGAGTAAGGCAACGACGAGGACGACCCACCCGGTCGAGACTGTGGTGAGCACCGAATCACCCATGAACCGGCCAACCTGCTGCAACGTTTATGGGTGGGAGGTCAAGGCTGGCCATCGCTAGGCGCGCCGCCGCTAGGTCGAGTCCCACCAGGAATGAGGCCACAGCGCCTGGATCGATTTCGGTCGCTGTGAGGTCACCGCTGTGGTCGGCCGCGCAACTGGCAATGCAACGATCGAGCATCCCTATCAGACGGGTGTAGTTGTCCCCCACTAACCACTTGGGCGCGCCCAACTGTGCGAAGTCAGTCTCGCTGACCCGCCCCGCGCCACGTAGCGACCATCGCAGTGACCGGGACCGCGTCACTCGACGCCGGAGTTTCTCCAGATCCCTGACGTGATCGGCAGCATCGGGTGAGTGCACGAGCGCGTTGCGGCAGGACCGCGCAGCGGCAGCAGCATCTTCCCATCCGGCCAACGCGAGTAGGTGAGCGATGTTGTCGCAGCGCCAGATGGCCTCGACATCTAGCGACTCGGTGGCCGGGGGTCGGGTCTTGGCATTCACGCCAGCGGCGGCCCACGCTGCCGCATCAGCCTCCTGGATGACGTCTCCCTGCAGTGTGAGATCCACGACTAGACCTGCGGGCCAGTGCGGCAACCAGGGTCCGAGCCGCAGATGCAGGACGTCCATCTCCAACCCGTCCCGGTCGCGCGCTCCTTCGGCCAGCGGGATCCCCCCGGGCGCCATCTCCATGTCACCGTGGTCCATGTCACCTGAGGCGCCCTCGATGTCCGGTTCGGGACTTCGCGTGCGGGCATCGTGACGGTGCTGGTCGGTGTCCATTAAATGGTCAGCAGCACTGTCCAACATCTGGCTGAGGTCATCTCTGTGTGCCCTCTGGATGTCAACGCGGACGCGAGGCCCCGGCATCTGCTCCCACAGATGATGGATCACCCCGCCGAACGTTTCGTCGGGGGTGCCGCATACGGCCAGAATGTCGGCATCTGCCGGCGAGTAGGCAAGCCGCCATCCGCGTCTGACAACCTCGGCCTCCAGGTGGATCCGCACGAGCCACTCGCCGGGCACTTCGGCAGCCAACACATGCGTGCGGCCGACGGCGTAACGACCCAACATGTTCGTCAGGCCCACCGCAGGGCCCCCTCTCTCCATGCCCAGAGAACAGCGATCAACAGCGCGCCGAGAAAGAGAAACATTTCAACGACTGATGAGGTGCCGAGGTCGGCGACCACAACGGCCCAGGGATACATGAACAACATCTCGACATCAAACGCAAGAAAGACCAAGGTCGCCGCGTACCAACGCGCGTGATAGCGCGATAGTGCATGCTCAGCCGGCTGCCACCCGGACTGGAACGGCAGCGTGAGCAACGGATCGGCAGCGACGGCCGTAGCCCGATGGATGGCATACCCCACTAGCACGATCGACACGCCGAGAACGAACATGACGAACAGTGTCAGCACGCGGTTCCTCTCTGGTTCCCTTGCTGACAGCAGGCGCTGACTACTCAGAGCGCGTGCAACAATCGGTAGTTCCCGGCCGCGGCCAGAGCCTGCGAGACTTGCGCATCCTCCAAGACATCTCTACTCACAACCGTGAGCGTAGACGTCGAACCCGCAATCACGTCGACCTCGACGTCCGTGACCGGGCCAAGCGCCATCAACTCTTCCGTGACAGCAGCGGCACAGTGGCCGCACGTCAAGCCTTCAACTGCATACGTTGACTTCGATTCATGTGACTGCGCCGCGTCATTCATTGTGCTGCCTTCCTGAGCTGTCGTTGATACCCCCATAGGGTATCAGCCACAGGGGATGAACGCACACGCAAGAGTCGCCGCAGACAATCAGAAGGCCCCCAACCAGTTAAGGACGAGGGCCCTCTGTATGCGAGAAGTACTAGCCGACGCGGCCGTAGCTGGTCACGCGGGAGAGCATCCTGCGCTTCTACGTGGAAGGACCCGCACGACCGGAGCGTAGATCATCCCGTCACCCGCGTAGATGGCATTGTGGTATGCCGGGGAACCCTAAAAGGCCAGGCGAAGCCCGCAGGAGTCGTGCCGCCCTCGCGATACATGATGACTGTGTACTGATCGGCCACGGCGAGCACTCGCGCCGGAACCGCGGGACGTCGAGGACTGCGAGGTGCTCGAGACAGAGGATTCCGTGGCGGTTCCTCTGCGGGCCTCCGAGCCGGACGTCGACCCCGAGGTGGTCTGCACAGTGGGCGCAGGCTCCGGGCGGGGGGCTCAACACCCACGAACCCGACAGTGCCGAATGAGGCTTCGCTGAGTGCGGGTGTGGCCTTCGGGGCGACAACGGTTTTAGCGTGGTGGTCAGCAGGAGCGACCACCGTGGGCAATTCGACGGACAGCAGGTCAACCACTGGCTCGGAGCCAAGTCGAGTGGCCAACGGCCACGGAGGACAAGTCTTCGACGACACCGCCAGAGCTAGCACTAGCCGGAATGGCTGCTGTCGCGAGCAAACAACTAGAAGTGGCGGCCACGGCGGTTGCCTTCGCTCCGCGAGTCACTGCCGTGCTCGTCAAGCTGATTCTGCTGGGCGCACGGTGGCGACCGTTCATGCGTTGCGACACTTTGGACCTCGAGAGAACCCCTTGATCGACCCGTCAATCCGCCGAAGCGAACAAATGCGCCGCAATTTCAGCCGGAATCGAGACCGCCTCGTAGCCATGCACCTGTAGCCGCAATCGGTCCCCGTCGCGGCGGACTTCCACATGCGCACCGGGGGCGATCCCGCTGCGGAGCAGAACATCCAGGGACTCGGGCTCGACTTGGGCGGGTTCGCCAATCCGAACGATCGTGGCACGCACCGCCCCCTGGTCGGCGACGGCAGCCAGCGTCACACCTCCAGGATCCACGACCAGCGATGGGCCACCCAGTTCATCCAGCCCAGGGATCGGGTTGCCATACGGCGAGCGTTCAGGGTCGGCGATGAGTTGCAGAATGTGGCCCTCAACGCGGTCGCTCATCACGTGCTCCCAACGGCATGCCTCCTCATGCACGTAAGCCGGGTCCAGCCCGATCACGTCCACCAGCAGACGCTCGGCGAGTCGGTGCTTGCGCATGACCCGAATCGCGCGGCGCTGCCCATGGTCGGTCAGCGTCAACGTGCGGTCCTCTTCGAGGCGTAGGAGTCCGTCGCGCTCCATCCGAGCCACCGTTTGGCTGACGGTGGGACCAGAATGCTCTAGTCGTTCAGCAATACGGGCACGCATCGGCACCACTGAGTCCTCGATGAGTTCGTAGATAGCCTTGAGATACATCTCAGTCGTGTCAATGAGATCGCTCATGCGTTCCCCTTCCGGCGCGCGTCGAGGCAATTCTAGGTGTGCAGTCAGACAACGCGTTTAGCATGCCTTGACAACACTTAGTCGCGACAAGGAGTTCTTGATGGCTGGATCGACCTCGAAAAGCGATCGAGCGCAACGTGCTGCCGCTATGCAGCGCAAGGCACGCAGCGCGGATCGCAAACGATCCGCGCTCATCTGGGGTTCGGCTGCTGCAGTCGTCGTCCTGATCTTCGCGCTGGTGTGGTATGCCGTGGCCAGCCGCCCCAGCCTCGGCGCCGTGCAAACCTTTGATGACGTGGGAAGCGAGCACGTCGCCGAGGCGGTCGAGTACCCACAAGACCCCCCGGCGGGCGGGGATCACAACCAGGCGTGGTGGAACTGCGGGATATACGAAGAGCCGGTCCCGGCATACCACGCCGTTCACTCCTTGGAGCACGGTGCCGTCTGGCTGACCTATCAGCCTGACTTGCCACAGAAGCAGATCGACGAGTTGACCGACCTCGCGAACCAGGAGTTCATGCTGCTCTCACCTGGTGAGAATCAAGACTCTCCGGTGGTGGCCACGGCCTGGGGCGTGCAGCTCGAGGTCGACACCGCAGATGACGAGCGCCTGCCGTTGTTTATCACTGAGTATCGGCAGGGCCCGCAAACGCCCGAGCCGGGAGCCACATGCACCGGGGGGACCTCAGTCGACCTGCTCCCAACTCGGTGACGTCCTCGACCTCACCACGGGCGGGAATCGCGGCGCTGGCTGGTGCCGCCCTGGCGATTGCGCTGGCGGCACTGCTCGCGCTGGGTGCCGGTGGGCACGGTGGTGACGACGTCGAAGCCGGCTTCGCCCGCGACATGAGTGAGCACCATGCTCAAGCAGTCGATATGTCCTTGATCACGCTTCAGACCTCAGACGACACCAACATCGATCTGCTCGCGTATGACATCGCCACGACCCAGGCAAACCAAATCGGTCAGATGCAGGCTTGGCTGATCCAGTGGGATCTGCCCATGGCTCGTTCACAAGGGCGGATGGCGTGGATGCAGTCCGACATGGACGAAATGAGCACCGAGGGTATGAACGACCTGAGCGAGGCACGCCCCGGATCCCCGGACTATCGGCCCATGCCCGGTATGGCCACCAACGCGGAGATGAAAGAGTTACGTGCTGCTGACGCAGACCAAGCCGAAATCCTCTTCCTGCAGTTGATGACCACGCACCACCTCGCGGGCGTCCAAATGGCCCAGGCTGCAGTGGACGAAGCCCATGACGCTGACGTAGTGCGGATGGCGCAGGCGATGGTCAATGGTCAACGTTCCGAAGTGCGGTTGATGTCCGACCTGCTCACGGAGCGGGGGTCAGCGCCTCGGGAAGACCTGTCTGCGCTCGGCTATACCTAGATCTGGCTAGGGCTGCAAACGCTGCACAGCCCAAGCCGCCGCTGCAGCGAGGTCGCCCGTCGTGTGCTTGTCGAAGACAAGTCGATCGTGTAGCCGATTGCGCCGCCCGGCCCAGAACTCCACACGGTGCGGCTCTACCCAGTAGCCACCCCATTGCGGTGGCACCGGCACGTCGTCTGAACTTTCGTGGTCGGGGTAGCGCTCGGCATACGCGGTGTATGCGTCCTCCAGCGATCGCCGAGAGTCCGTGGGCCGGGACTGATCCGAGGCCCATGCGCTGATCCGCGAGGCCCATGGGCGCTCATTGAAGTAACCGTGCACATCATCTGCTGCGACCGGCACCGCAATGCCCTGGAAACGAATGGCGCGGAACATCGAAGGCCAGGTCAGACTCGCCGCGATCCGCTCATTGGCTGCGATCTGCAGCCCCTTGTCTGAGCCAGTGTTGGTGAAGAACGCGATGCCTCGAGGTTGCAGGAAGCGCATCAGAACAGTGCGCACATCGGGTTGACCATCTGCGTCGACGGTGGCAACTGACAAGGCCGTCGGCTCTGGCACATCGCCGTGGGTTCGCTGCCGGGCCTTGGCCTCGTCCACCCAACGCTTGATCTGGTCCAACGGCGCCGCGGCAAGATCAGACTCGGACAATCTATTCCCGTCGTACTCCACACGATCCTCGATAGGCATGGGCCCCATTGTCCGCTACCGGACCTGCCCAGTTGCCGGGGGCCACATACAGTAGAGGCTTCATCGAACCACGGGAAAGGACGTTGTTGTGGCTGGCAAGGGCAAGGCCGTCGGAGCCGCGATCAAGTACGGACCGATTGTGTATGAGGCCTCGCGCCGATACGGACCGAAAGTCTGGGATCAGGTGAAGTCTCAACGCGAGCCTGCCGAGCGGTACGTGCAGGGCAAGGTCGACAAGGGCAACCAGCACAAGAAGGCGGTGCAACACGCCGACACGGTGATCGACGGCTCGACGCTTCAGGTCTTCTACAACAACACCGCCCACTGGATCGTTTTCTCTGGTGAAGAGCCGGTCGGCGTGCATCCCCGGACCTCCGCCAGTTACTCGCTTCTGCTCAAGAACGCCAACCTCAGCAAGCGGATCCGCCCTGAAGACGAACCCACAGCGGTGCAAAAGCTGAAAGCTAAGCGACGCAAGCAGAAGTCCACCTCACCTGGCCGCACCCGAGGCAAGCCCTCCCGGCAACATGCCCGGGCAGATGTCACCGTGCGCAAGGGCCCGGCGGCGGCACGACCGGAAGAAACTGACCCCCCAACGCCGGCTCAGCGGCCCACCGCATAACCCTGCATACCTCTGGGGTTTGCGCCTGCGCTGAGCACACCGGTTCGTTCGTCGCGGGCCACGGCGCACATTCTCGATAGCGACCAAGGCCCGGCGCGCACCACACGGTGCCCGCTGCGCCCTAGGGCGTTGAGCACGCCCTCACCGAGCCGATCCTCGGCCACCAGCACACCGGGCTCGCTGAGCCGCGGAAAGAACGACCCGGTGAAGCTCGTCGTGTGGAACATCGGCGCGTCGATGGCCTCCTGCAGGGTGTCGCCTTCAACGAGATGACGCAGCAAGAAGACCGACTGCCACTGATCCTGCTGATCACCGCCGGGTGAGCCGCAGGCAAGCACCGGGTGATCCGCACGCAGCACGATGGTGGGTGTCAGCGTGGTGCGAGGCCGTGCTCCGGGGACCAGTGAAGAGGGCAAACCTTGCTCCAGCCACATCATCTGCAACCGGGTCCCCAACGGAAAGCCCAGCTCGGGGATGACCGGCGAGGACTGCAACCACCCGCCGCTGGGGGTGGCGGCAATCATGTTGCCCCACTGATCCACCACATCGATGTGGCAGGTGTCGCCGCCCGTGTCACCCCCGGGACGAACCGTCGGCTCCCCCGCTGAGGCATCCGCCTTCACACCGGGGTCATCTGCGCCGACCCTCCAAGCATCGGCTGCCACGACCGGGGGCCGACCGCCCGGCGACCCGGGTCGCATCTCTTGGCTCGCCTGGTCACTGATCTGCGCGGCCCGCGCTGCGGCGTACCGCGGATTGAGCAGTTGCGCCATGGGCACGACTGCGCTGTCGCCATACCAAGCCTCCCGATCGGCCATTGCGAGTTTCCAGGCCTCGACGAGGCCGTGCACTCCCGCAGCGGTGCTCATCGGTCCTCGCAGGGCGTTGTGCTCCAGCATTTGCAGGACCTGCAGGAGCGCGGGGCCTTGCCCCCAGGGGCCGGTTTTGGCGATCTGATAGCCGTGCCAGTCCAGCGTGGCGGGCTCTTCCCACCGCGCCCGGTATGCCGAACAGTCGGCTCCGGTGATCACGCCAGGCAGCACTTCGCCCGAGCTGTGCCGGTGCGGTCTGGCTGCGAACGCCTCGATGGCCTCGGCCACGAACCCTTCGGACCACGCGAGCCGAGTCGCCTCGATCTCGGCTTCGCGGCTGGCACCGGGTGCCCCCGCTGCGACCAACCGGTCCAGGCTGTCTGCCCAGGCGAGATTGCGGTACAGACTCCCGGCTGCTGGCGCTTGACCCTCGTGCAGCCATGCCTGCGCCGAGGTGGGCCAATGCTCCACAAAGAGATCTCGGACGGCCGCGACCGTGCTGCTGACTGCCGGCAACACCGGGTGCCCGTGCCGGGCGTAGTGTCGCGCGGGGGCAAGCACGTCGGCCACCCGCATCGTCCCGCGGTCTCGTAGCAGCAGCATCCAGGCATCGA
>JBBSNC010000006.1:0-26121 GCA_038232855.1 Actinomycetales bacterium | reverse complement strand
GAGCCCTCGGACAACGAGTCGGCGGACAGCGAGTCTGCGGACAACGACGAGCCGTCGGGTAGCGATCACGCTGTGAGCGATGACACCTCGGGTGATGACCGCAGTACCCAGGACACCCCGCCACCCAGCGACTCACAGACACCGCATCAGCATAATGAGACCAGCGGCGAACGCGAGAGCGACGACTCGACATCAGCCGAGGACCCCGACCATGACGATTCCACCTCGGCTGTGGTACCCGTTGGCGTTGCCACCCCCAGCGAGCCCTACCGGATCAAACCGTTCACCGTGCGTGGTGTCGGTGCTGGCGAGGCGGGTCGCCGCAGCCGCGCAATGACGACCGGCCGCATTGTCGGAGCCACCGCGACCGGCGAGGGACGGGTGCACCTGCTCGCGACGATCAACGCTGCGGCAACAAGGGTTGCTCGCAGCGGCCAAGAGACTCCTCATCCACAGGTATCCCGGCTGGCGCACGGCGACTTGCGGCGAGCCATCACCCAGGGCCGCGAGTCCAATTTGGTGTTGCTAGCCGTCGACTCATCAGGCTCGATGGCTGCCGGGCGCCGGATGTCCGAGGTCAAAACAGCGGTGCTGTCGATGTTGGTCGATGCCTATCAGCGCCGTGACCGGGTCGGAGTCATCACCTTCCGCGGCGCGGGTGCGGATCTCGCGTTGTCTCCGACCTCTTCCGTTGAAGCCGCCGCCCGCTGCCTGACCGACCTCGGCCACGGCGGCCGCACCCCGCTGGCGGAGGGGCTCGTGCTGGCGGCACGCGTACTCAACGCTGAGCACATCCGCGACCCACGCCGCCGAGCATTGCTGGTCTTGGTCACCGACGGGCGGGCCACCGCAGGCAAAGATGCCCTGGCCAGAGCGCGCGATATTGCCGATCGGTGGTCATCGACCGGTGTGCAAGCCGTGGTCGTCGACTGCGAGGCCGGCAAGTTCCGGATGAACCTCGCAGGTGACTTGGCCCGCCGGATGGGCGCCGAGCACGTCGCCCTCGGTGAGATCGGTGCCAGCGCATTGTTCGACGTCGTACGCGAGAGAAGGGTTGCCTGATGGCACGCGGAGTCCCACCGGTCCAGTCAAGCGATGGCTTGACGACTCGTCAGCGGCGCAACCGGCCGCTGGTCGTGATCCACGCAGGTGACGGCAAGGGTAAGTCGACGGCTGCCTTCGGTCTCGCGCTGCGTGGGTGGAACCAAGGCTGGTCGATTGGGGTCTTCCAGTTCGTGAAGTCCGCCAAGTGGCGCATCGGCGAGCAAACCGCCCTGGAGACCCTGGACAAACTGCATACCGACACCGGCCAAGGTGGCCCGATCGAGTGGCACAAGATGGGCGCTGGCTGGTCCTGGTCGCGTAAAGAAGGCAGCGCCGACGAGCACGCCGAGGCGGCTGCCGAGGGGTGGCAGGAGATCAAGCGCCGACTGGCGCAGGAGCGGCATACCTTGTATGTGCTCGATGAGTTCACCTATCCGATGAAGTGGGGCTGGGTTGACGTGGACGACGTCGTGCAGACGCTGTCACAGCGCACGGGGCAGCAGCACGTCGTCATCACCGGGCGTAACCCCGACCCACGGTTGGTCGAGATCGCGGATCTGCATACCGAGATGACGAAGATTGCGCACCCTTTCGACAAGGGCCAAAAGGGCCAGCGGGGGATTGAGTGGTGAGCGATGAGTAGTCCAGTAGTGAAGCAGTTTCCACGCGTGCTGCTCGCCGCGCCGGCCTCTGGCCAAGGTAAGACAACCGTCGCGGTGGGCATCATGGCGGCGCTGACACGGCGAGGGTATGCCGTCGCGCCAGCCAAAGTGGGCCCCGACTACATCGACCCTGGGTATCACGCCTTGGCCACGGGCCGCCCGGGCCGCAACCTGGACCCGTGGCTGGTGTCCGAGGCCGACCTGGTGCCGCTCTTTGCGCACGGGTTCGACACTCCGGCGCCAGCGGACGTGGCGATCATCGAAGGCGCCATGGGTCTGTTCGATGGCCGCCTGGGCAGCGACGGCTTTGCCTCAAGTGCGCACGTGGCGACGCTGACGCACACACCCGTCGTGCTAGTGATCGACATATCCTCTGCCGCACGCACGATCGCTGCGACGGTCCATGGCCTGCGCACCTTCGACTCGCGGATCACCGTGGCCGGCGTTGTGCTGAACCAAGCGGGCAGCACCCGGCATTCGGATGAAGTGCGACGCAGCGTCGAAGCCGTCGGTTTGCCTGTGCTCGGTGTGCTGCCGCGCGACGCCGGGGTCAGCGCCCCCTCTCGCCACCTGGGACTCGTGCCAGTTGCCGAGCGACCTGATGCCGCCGCAACCCTTGATCGACTTGCAGAGCAGATCGAGAAGTTCGTGGATCTCGACGCATTGCTGGCCCTGGCTCAGGGCGCCGATGCCCTCGATGTCGAGTCGTGGACGCCGCTGGCCGGAGAAAGCGGCACTTCCACGACGGATGGCCCCATGGTTGCCATCGTAGGAGGGCGAGCCTTCACGTTCCGGTATGCCGAAACCGAGGAGTTGCTGCGCGCTGCCGGATGCCGAACGGTGACCTTCGACCCCGCCACGGACGCCGCCCTGCCCGCCGACGTTGCTGGCCTGTATTTGGGCGGTGGCTTCCCCGAAGTGCACGCGGGCGCGCTGTCGGCCAACACATCGCTGTTGGCGGATATCCGCGAAGCCATCCACGCGGGACTGCCGACCGTGGCCGAGTGTGCCGGGTTGCTCTATCTCTGTGATGCGGTCGAGGGCCAACGAATGGTCGGTGCCGTGCCGGCCCAGGCCGCCATGCACCCGCGGCTGACGTTGGGCTATCGCGAAGCCCGCACTGGTGTCGATTCCCTGCTGGGGCCCGCGGGCACCGCAGTTCGCGGGCACGAATTTCACCGGACCCGCACGGACCCGGCGCACGCGTCCTCGCCGGCGTGGCAGATGGTTGCGCCAGGCGGTGAATCGCAGTCGGCCGGCTTCGCCCTGGATCCCGCCGGCACCGGCACGCCCACCCTGCATGCGGCATACCTGCACGTGCATTGGGCTGGCCATCTTCACCTCGCCGCGAATTTCGCGGCCGCGACGCGGGTGTTCGCGCGATCGGGCATCGGCCCGTCGGGATCACCGACGCCTCTGGCCGCTTCCACGCTGCATACCCAGGCGTCGTCCACCAGTCGCTCAGCGCCACCGGTCACTTCGGCCGGGCAGTCGTCACCGCATGATCAGCCAGCGCCGGATCTGGAGCATCACGGTGACCGTGAGGTTGGCCCCGGACTCGTCGACTTCGCAGTCAACGTCCGCTTGCCACGGCCCCCGGATTGGCTGGCTGCTGTCATCGCCGACGGCATCAGCGATCTCGGTGCTTACCCCGACGCGACCCAGGCCAAGGAAGCGCTCGCAGCGCGGCATGGTGTCAGTTCCGACATGGTGTTGCCCACCAGCGGCGGCGCCGAGGCGTTCACCTTGATCGCCCACGGTGTCAGGGGAAGCCACCCGCTCGTGGTGCACCCGCAGTTCACCGAGCCCGAGGCGGCACTGAGGCGTGTCGGTCGGCTTCCAGAGCGCCATGTGCTGACGGTCGCCAGTGGCTTCGCGCTAGACCCGCACACGGTCTCGCCGGCAGCTGACCTCGTGATGGTTGGCAACCCCACGAATCCAACGTCGGTGCACCATCGCAGAGAGACGCTGCGCGCCCTGCGACGAGCGGGCCGCACGCTCGTCGTCGACGAAGCCTTCGGCGACGCTGTGCCGGGGGAGCCCGAGTCGATGATCGGCCCTGAAATGGAGGGGCTGCTCGTGGTCCGGTCGCTGACCAAGACTTGGGGCTTGGCCGGCCTACGCGCCGGGTATGTGATCGGTGATCCCACGGTGATCGCCCAGCTGGCCGCCTTTCAGTCGCCTTGGTCCGTTTCGTCTCTGGCGGCTTCTGTCATGGTCGCGACGAGCACGCCGGAGGCGGTGCAGGAGGCGGAGCGTGGTGCCATGCAGCAGCGACTGTGGCGGGAGAGCCTCGTGACTGGCCTGCGGCGCATCGGTCTCGACCCCGTCGGAGGCCTTGCTCCCTTCGTGCTGGTGCAACTCGGGGCCGGAGCCCACGATGCGCTGCGCGCAGCTGGATTTGCCGTGCGACGTTGCAACACGTTCCCCGGGCTGGATGACACCTGGGTCCGCATTGCCGTCCGACCTGTCGACGTGGTCGAGCCGCTCCTGGCGCAGATGGCACTGCTCGTGCCTGCTAGTCGCACCGGAACCCTGGAGTGCAGCGCATGAGCCTCGTCCTCCCGCTGGAGACACCGCACGTCTTGGTCACGCACGGCGGATCCCGGGTCAGCGAAACGGTGCACGTTTTGCTCGATCAAGGGGCTACCGTCACGCTCGCGACCACGGATGGAGCAGCCTCGCTGCTGGACGATCCGCGAGTGCAAGATCTGGTGTCCCGCGAGCTGGTCACCGTGGACGACGATCCGCAACTCGGTACCTATGACCTTGTGATGCGAGATACAGCCCGCCCCGATGCTCCGAGCGTGGCCGCGCAGACACCCTCGGCGTCGGGCTTGGGTCGCGTGGTGTTGCTTGGCGGCGGGATCGGCGCGCCTGGTCTGATGACCCTCGATGGGCTGGAAGCCATCCGGACAGCCGATGTGCTCGTCTGCGATCGGCTGGCTCCGCTCGGCTTGCTGACCCAGGCTCGACACGGTTGCGCGGTCATCCACGTCGGCAAGATTCCGCGCGGCGACTTCACGCCACAGGAGCAGATCAATGCACTGCTGGTCGAGCATGGGCAGGCGGGCCTCTACGTGGTGCGGCTCAAAGGTGGCGACCCCTTCGTGTTTGGGCGTGGTGGTGAGGAATGGAACGCCTGCGTCGAGGCGGGCCTTCCGGTCACGGTCATTCCTGGCGTGACGTCCTCGATCGCCGCACCTGCATTGGCGGGTGTGCCCGTGACGCACCGGCATTTGAGCCAGGGCTACATCGTGGTCTCCGGGCACGTGACGCCGAGCGATCCTCGGTGCGATGTCGATTGGGCCAGGCTGGCCGGTCTCAACCTCACCATCGTCATCCTGATGGGCGTCGCGGCACTCGAAGAGATCAGCACGACCCTGCAACAGCACGGGATGGACCCCGCAACTCCGGCGATGTCGGTGGCGGACGCTGGTATGCCGAGCCAGCGCAGCGCCACAGCCACGCTGGGTTCCATCGCAGATGTCGCGGCCAATGCTGGTGTGACCGCTCCCGCAGTGACAGTGATCGGCGCCGTCGTGGAGGCGCTCAGCCCCTCATAGTTGGAGGCTGCAGCATTCGGGCCGAGCGAGATAGCCAAGCCAATACTTCGGGTATGTCGGCGGCGGTCGTCACGCAGAGGCCACCCTGTGTCGCGCCAGGCTCGGGGCGGGACACCACAACGACGGGGATGTCCAACGAGGCCGCCGCAGCCAGCTTGGCGCTGGTGTAGATGCCGCCGGAGTCTTTGGTCACCAGCACGTCCACCCCATGACGCTTCATGAGTTCCGTTTCGTCGCAGACCTCATACGGGCCGCGGTCCAGCACCACGGTCCAAGACGGCTTGGGCGCGTCCATGGGGTCAACGACGCGGATCAGGACCTGTTCGGCCCTCAGGTCGGCGAAGAAGGGCCGGCTTTGTCGGCCAGTTGTCCGGACGGGTCTATGGCCACGGCCATCAACGACCACGGGGGCAGCAGCGAGGTAGGGGACCCAATGCCAGGAAGGGGCGTCCGGGTGCTCGCCCCATCCCGGGCGCACCAGCCGCAAGAGCGAGACGCCGTCCACCTGTTGAATTGCCTCCACGGCGTGAGCAGACATGTGTGCTGCGAACGGGTGAGTCGCGTCGATGAGATGGGTAATGCGCTGCTCCTGCAGATAGCGGGCCAGGCCGCTCGCCCCGCCAAAACCGCCGATGCGCACACGGCCCGCCGGCAGTCGCGGCGAAGACACGCGACCGGCCAGCGAGGACTCGACGTCGAGGCCATCGGCGACGAGCGTAGCGGCAAGGCTGCGCGCCTCTGCCGTCCCTCCGAGGATGAGAATGTTGCTGGCCTCGCTGCGCACCCGGCAACCCTACGGCGCGTATGCTTCCACCGCGCCAAGCGCAGCCACAACGAACGGAGTCCGAGCGTGAACGGTGATGTGCCCAGCGCACCGCTGGCTCCGACCGGCGGTGCCCTGTTGGTCGTCGGAGGAAACAGCGGGGCAGGCAAATCCACGGTGACCGCAGCCCTGTGCCGGGCATGGGCCAGGCGAGGACGGGACGTGGTGCCCTTCAAGGCGCAGAACATGTCCAACCACTCGGCAGTCACCCCAGACGGCGGCGAAATCGGCCGGGCCCAAGCGATGCAGGCGCTAGCCGCGAAAGTCGACAGTGACCGGCGGATGAATCCCATCCTGCTCAAACCCACCAAGGCGCCCACCAGCCACGTCGTTGTGCTCGGTGATGAGGTGGACACCACGGATGCCCGCAGTTACGCGCAGACCGCGCAACGTCTGAAGCCCGTCGTGCTCGAAGCCCTCAACACGTTACGCAGCGAGCACGATTGGCTGATCGCAGAGGGCGCTGGGGGAGCGGCCGAGATCAACCTGCTCGACCGGGACTTGGTGAATCTGCCATTGGCCGCAGCGGCCGGCATACCCGCGCTGTTGGTCGTGGACATCGACCGCGGTGGAGCCTTCGCGACAGCGCACGGCACGATCGACCTGTTGCCTCAGCGGCTGCGGCGACAGATTGTGGGGATTGTCTTCAACCAGTTCCGCGGGGATCCGTCGCTGCTGATCAGCGGTATCGCCGACTTGACGCAACGCACCGGGGTTCCGGTGCTGGGAGTGTTGCCGCACCTCGGCGACCACCCGATGCTCGGCGTTGAAGATTCGCTGGACATCGGCTCCAAGCCTCAGGAGCAGGGCGAATCCACCCGCCCGGTGCGCGTCGCAGTCATCCGTCTGCCGCACCTGTCGAACCCTTCCGACTTTGACCCGCTCGTGATGGAGCCGGATGTCGACCTGCACTGGGCCACGCACCCGGGGGATCTGGCGCGGGCTGACCTGGTGATCCTGCCTGGCAGCAGAGCGACCGTCGCGGATCTGCAGTGGCTGCGCGACCAAGGGCTGGACCGGGCGGTGCAACAGAGCCAGGCGTGGGTAGTAGGGCTATGTGCGGGCTATCAGATGCTGGGGTGCCGTATCCACGACGAGGTGGAGTCCTCGGTCGGAAGCGTGGACGGGCTCCGGATGCTGGATGTCGAGACGACCTTCGAGTCGCCCAAAGTCGTCTCCCGAGCCCATGGCCATGTGCAGCAGACGGCGGTCTGCGGCTATCAGATCAGATGGGGTCGGCCGCGTGGTGCGCAGCGACCGTGGCTGCAGTTGGCTGACGGTCCCGAAGGGGCACGAAGCGCCGAGGGCCGAGTCTTGGGCACGAGCCTGCACGGGGTGCTCGATGGCGATGAGTTTCGTCATGCTCTGCTGGCCGACGTCGCCGAAGCCAGGGATCGCATCTTCACACCTGCTCCCATCCCGTATGCCGACGCTCTCGACAGCCACTTGGAGCACCTCGCGGATTGGGTGGAGGCACACGTCGATGTGGCTGAGCTGAGCCGGCTCGCTTCGGCAGCCGCGCCTCCGGGCGAGGCGCCGGGATGGTCATGATCAGCCTCGTCCTGGGCGGCACGCGATCCGGCAAATCAGCTTTCGCCGAAGCCACAGCGGCCACCATCGCGGCAGAGCATGGGCTCGGAGTGCGCTACGTGGCGACCGCCGAGGTCGACCCCGCTGACGCCGATTACGTCGCTCGGATCGCGGCCCACCGAGCCCGACGCCCCGATGAGTGGGTCAGTGCCGAGTGTCCCCAACCATGTGACTTGCTCGCGGAACTTCGCGAGGCGAGCGAGGTCGTCCTGGTCGACTCCCTCGGGTCGTGGTTGGTGCGGCATCACGACTTCGTGGCCGACGGCTCGGCCCTCGTAGGGACGTTGAACGAGCGAACGGCGCCAACGGTGCTGGTCAGCGAAGAAGTCGGGATGGCGGTGCACCCACCGACCGCGCTGGGGCGCCGCTATGTCGATGCGATGGGCACGCTCAATCAACAGATTGCCCAGGTCGCTGATCGGGCCGTCCTGGTGGTGGCTGGCCGCGTCGTAGAACTGGGCGAATCCGCCGCCACACGCGCCCAAGGTCGCCGGTGAATGCGAACGTCGGCTCCCGCGCAGTCGGCGTCGCCGCTGGCCTGTGTCTTGATCGCGTGCTCGGCGAGCCCCCAGCGGCCTGGCATCCGGTGGTCTGGTTCGGCGCCGCGATGCAACGCCTCGAGAAGAGCGTGTATGCAGACTCGCGTGCGGCCGGAGCCGCATACGCCCTGTCTGGCGTCGCCTTGGGCTGGTCCGCTGGTGCGTTGGTGCGCTCGACCACAGCCGCGGTCGCTGTCTGTGTGGCTGGGCGAGAGTTGCGAAAAGTGGCGGTGCAGATCGAGATGTTGGTCTTGGCAGGGGACCTGCCGGGTGCTCGAGCCGCGCTGCCGTCCTTGGTTGGTCGTGACCCCAGCGATCTCGACACCTCGGCCATCTGCGCAGCGGTGATCGAGTCTGTCGCGGAGAACTCGGTCGATGCCATCGTGGCACCGGCGTTCTGGGGGTTAGCCCTCGGGGCGCCCGGGGCGTGTGCCTATCGAGCGATCAACACGATGGACGCGATGGTGGGCCACCGCGGCGAGCGTTACGGACGTTTCGGCACTGCGGCCGCCCGGATTGACGACGTCGCCAATTGGGTCCCTGCACGAATCTTCGCGGCCCTGGTCGCTGTGGCGGAGCCGACGCAAGCGCGCCGAGTGGCCGCGCTCGTAGCCCGCGACGCCGGTGCGCATCCGTCCCCGAACGCGGGCGTTTCCGAGACAGCCGTGGCAGCAGCACTCGGATGCGAACTGGGCGGACCGCTGAACTATGGCCCGATCAGCCAAGATCGTCCGCGGCTGGGCCAAGGGCCCCGGCCCGTTCCGGCCGATGTGACCCGGGCGATCCAGATCAGCCGACGGGTTGAGCGTGCCGTTGTGGTGCTGTCGCTGGCGAGGTATGCCGTGCAGCGGCTACGCCGAGGGCCTGCTCCAGGTCGCCGATAAGGTCGCGGACGTCTTCCAGTCCAACTGCCAGTCGCAACAGCGACTCGCCGGGCCGCGCCGAGTCCTCGACGGGCCGGTGGGTCAACGAGGCCGGATGCTGAATCAGGGTGTCCACGCCGCCCAATGAGACGGCGTGCCCGATCAGGGCGCACTTCGTCACGACAGCTCTCGCCTCGGCATACGAGCCAACCTCGAAGGCAAGCACCGCTCCAGTGCCGGACATCTGAGTGCCGACCAAGCCAGCGGGGTCGGTGCCGGGCATGCCGGGGTAGTGCACCCGTTGCACCGCAGGATGAGCGAGCAGCCAGTTCGCGATGACTTGTGCGGTGTCCTGCTGTGCCCGCACCCGCACCGGCAGCGTCTGTAGCCCGCGGTGTGCCTGATAGGCGGCCAGCGGATGCAGGATGCCGCCGGTCAGCGCCCGCACGCTGCGGATTCGAGTGGCCCACTGCTCGTCTGTGGCGATGACTCCGGCCAACAAGTCCCCGTGTCCGCCGATGAACTTCGTGGCCGAGTGCAGCACGATCCGCGCCCCATGAACGAGAGGCTGTTGCAGCACTGGCGTCGCAAAGGTGTTGTCGACCAGCACCGGGACGTCTCCAGCGGCCGCGACGACTGCTGCAATGTCGACCAAATCCAGGCTGGGGTTGGCCGGAGTCTCGATGATGATTAGACCGGTCGAGGCGGTGCAGGCACCGGCGACGCCGTCTGCGCTCGTGTAGGTCACCGAGGTGCCGAGCAAACCGGTGGCCAAGATGTGGTCGCTGCCGCCATACAGCGGACGCACTGCCACCACGTGTGGCTTGCCCTCGGCGACGCAGGCCAGCAGCACTGCGGACAGGGCCGCCATACCCGAGGCAAACGCAACTCCCTCCGACGCCCTCTCGAGGTCGGCAAGAGCCCGCTCGAACCGAGCCACCGTCGGGTTCCACAACCGCTGATAGATGGCGCTGTGCCCTGGCTGCAGCGCCCCGCCCGTCGCCAGATGTTCGTATGCCGCGCCGCCGACTTCGAGATCGGGCACCGGATTGGTGCTCGACAGGTCGATCGGGGGTACGTGCACGCCGAGGGCGGTGAGGTCCTCTCGACCGCCATGCACGGCCCGAGTGTCTAGCGAAGATAGAGGGAGTTGCATCCCATAAGTATGGAGATAATGCGGCATGAGAGCAAAACAAGATAGATAATGCGGCAAGAGTAAAGACAGAACGCAGAAATTGGTGAGACGGCCGCGCTTTCGGGGGACCTAGCTCATCGGCTATCGCAGATTCTTCGCTCATGGGGCTATACGCTGACCGACATGGCGAGACAAGCGGCCACACCCGAAGTCCAACCCCTGGATGCCACCGACCGCACGTTGGTCGCTTTGCTGGAGCGCGACGGGCGGGCTTCCAATGCCACCTTGGCTCGCGAGGCGGGCATCGCGGAGTCCACGTGCTTGGTGCGCGTGCGCTCGCTGCGGGAGCGGGGAGTCATTCGAGGCATCCATGCAGACATCGACCCGCATGCGGTCGGCCGGCCGGTGCAGGCGATGATCGCGGTCCGTTTCGGTGGTCACCGCCGCAGCCACTTCGAGCAGTTTCGCGACGAAGTGCCCCGTCTCCCAGGCGTCACCGCGGCCTATCACGTCTCCGGTGCCAATGACTATGTGGTGCTCGTCGCGGCCGAGTCAGCCGATGCGCTGCGGGACTTCGTCTTGGACCACCTCACTAGCCGACCCGGCGTGCTGCATGCCGAGAGCTCGTTGATTTTCGAATCGCTGCGCGGTGAGGGCACGCTGACGTGACGAAGATCAACATCCTCAAAGACGAGTTCGAGTTGACGCACGAGTACTCCCCGATCGAGCATGTGTTCACGGATGAAGTCGGCTGAGAGCATCGTGGCCACAGTGGAAAAACGCGGGCTGGAGCGCGACTTCGACGTCATCCGAGCCAACATCTTCGACATCGCCAACAGCCTCGACCTCACGATGGAAAGTCTGCGCGCCAAAGTGAATGCCCTGCGGGCTTGACCCTCACGCGGCGTGAGCGCCCACAGTGTGGGAATGACCGGCAACGGAGAACGAACGATGACCAGAGGCCGTATGCAGTTGCTCACGGTTGGCCAGGTGGCAAACGAGTTCGCAGTGACGGTGCGCACCCTGCACCACTACGACGAGGTCGGGTTGCTTCAGCCATCGGAGCGCAGCCACACCGGCTACCGGCTGTATTCGGAGGCGGACCTGACGCGCCTGCGCCAGATCGTGTTGTATCGCCGCCTGGGATTCAGCCTCGACGAGGTGGGCTCAGTGCTCGCCGACGAATCTGAGGTCCTCGGTCATCTGCAGCGTCAACGCGCGGCGGTCAACGACAGGCTCGGCGAGCTCACCTCGCTTGCCGAGGCATTGGATCGAGCCCTGGAGGCAGAAGTGAACGGATATCAGATCAGCAAGGAAGAGCAGCGCGAACTGTTCGGCGACGCGTTTGACGATGACTACGCCAAAGAAGCCGAGGAGCGCTGGGGAGACACCGACGCCTGGGCCCAGTCCCAGCGGCGGACGACGAACTACACGAAGGCTCAGTGGCAGCACATCAAAGACGAGGGCCAGGCTCTCAACGATGCTTTTGCTGCACTGATGATCTCAGGCGAGCCAGCCACGGGTATCGCTGCAATGGATTGCGCGGAGCAAGCGCGCGGTCAGATCTCCACCTGGTTCTACGACTGCCCGCCGCAGATGCACGCGCACATCGCCGACCTCTACGTCAGCGATCCGCGCTTCATGGCGACCTATGAGGACCACACGGTGGGTTTGGCCCAATTCGTGCATGACGCGGTGAAGGCCAACGCCGAGCGTCACGCGACGTAGCCGGCGAACGGGCGATCGTCCCTCAGGAGCGTCGCCTAGGCTGCATACCCATGTCCCCAACACCGCTGCGCAGCGATTCTGCGGCGCCGCAGGGGCATGGGTATGCAGGCACGTTCGTAGCATTCGAAGGTGGCGATGGGGCGGGCAAGTCCACCCAGATGAAACTGCTCGCACATCTGCTCCAGGGGCAGGGTGGCGAGGTGGTGTTGACCAGGGAGCCCGGCGGCACGCCGTTGGGCTTGGCCATCCGCGAGGTGGTCCTGCATGGCGACGCGATGGAGGGCCGAGCCGAGGCGCTCCTCTTTGCGGCGGATCGCGCGCACCACGTAGCGACCGTGATCCGGCCTGCGTTGCAACGCGGAGCAACAGTGCTGGGCGACCGTTACATGGATTCCTCCATCGCCTATCAGGGCGTGGCCCGCGACCTCGATCCTGATGAGATTCGCGGCCTCTCGGAATGGGCGACTCAGTGTCTGTTGCCGGATGTGACAGTGCTGTTGGACGTCTCGGCGAAACAAGGGCGACGACGCCGCGGAAGCGTGCAAGATCGGCTCGAATCCGAGAGTGATGGCTTTCATGAGCGCGTCCGCGCAGGCTTCTTAACCCTGGCGGCACAAGACCCGCACCGCTATCTCGTCCTGGATGCCAGCCGCAGCAAGGCCGATCTGCACCAAGCAATCACGGCTCGCCTCGGGCCGCTGTTGTCCACGCCGGAGCTGGACGCCCAATGAGCGTTTTTGACCAACTCGTCGGCCAAGACCGCGTTGTTGAGGTGCTGCGTGCAGCAGCCAGTGAGCCAGCATCGATGACGCACTCGTGGTTGCTCACCGGGCCACCGGGCTCAGGCCGATCAATTGCGGCCCGAGCCTTCGCAGCAGCGCTGCAATGTGGGCAATCCACACCCGGCTGCGGCACCTGCAAGTCCTGCCACACCACCATGCTCGGCAGTCACCCCGATGTGACGGTGGTGGCCACCAACGAGACCTTCATCCGGGTCGAACGGGCCCGCGAGTTGGCCCTCGCAGCCGCGTCCCGGCCGGTCAGCGGCAAGTGGCGAGTCTTCATCGTCGAGGATGCCGACCGCCTCAATGAGCAGGCTGCCGACGCGCTGCTGAAGACGTTGGAGGAACCGCCACTGCGCACCGTGTGGCTGCTGTGCGCCCCCACGGTCGACGACCTCATCGTCACCGTCCGCAGCAGGTGTCGACACTTGCGCCTGCGCACGCCGCCCGTCACTGCGGTGGCAGATTTGCTGGTCCGTCGGGACGGGATCGAGCCATCGATGGCGCACTATGCCGCCCGCGCCGCGCAAAGCCATGTCGGGGTCGCCAAACGGTTGGCCACTGACGAAGTGGCGCGCTCACGCCGTCGCCGGGTGACCGGCATACCCGTGTCGTTGACCAGCCTGGGTGCGGCCTTGGCTGCCGCTGAGGTCGTCGTGGGGGATGCAGCCGACTCGGCTGAGGCGTCTTCGGGTGAGAGTGCGGCGCAGGCACGTGCCGAGGTGCTGCGCCAACTGGGGGCGGACCCCTCGGCGCGCACTCAGCCGCCTGCGGTCCGGGCGCACCTGAAGCAGATGGAGGAAGACCAGAAGCGCTTTGCCAAGCGTCGTCAGCACGATGCCATTGACGCGGCGCTGACGGACTTGTCCTCGGTCTACCGCGACGCCCTCGTCCTGGGGTCGGGGGCCAAGGTGGAGGCGGTGAATGCCAGCGAGGTTGACCAGGTGCGTGAGATAGCCCGAGCGATGACCCCGGAGGAACTCCTCGGCGCCCTGGAGGCGATCTCATTGGCTCGCGCACGCTTGGTGGCTAATGGTGCGCCGCTGCTGGTCATCGAGGCGATGATGATTGGGTTGATCCTGCCGCGTGCTCAAATGGGTGCTCGGGCATGACACGAAGGAAGGACGGCGCGGTGGGCAGACGTGGGGAAGAGGCATCGCGGCAGCGTGCTGTGTGGCGCGGCAGCGTCCCGGCAGTGCTCGCGATCGGGGCATTGATTGCCCTCGCCGGGTGCACCGGGGCCCCCGATGCGCAGAGGCCGTCATCGTCCTCCAACGCCGCGACGGGGGAAGACGGCGCGCAGACCGCGAGCGACGTGCCGCAGGGGCTGGAGAGTTTCTACTCTCAAGACCTCGAGTGGTCCGACTGCGACGAGGCGGAGTGTGCCCGACTGGAAGTTCCGATCGACTATGCGAACCCGGATGACGGTTCGATTGAGTTGGCCCTGCTGCGGGTCGCGGCTGGCAAGAGCGGTCAACGACAGGGCAGTTTGGTGGTCAACCCCGGCGGGCCGGGCGCGTCCGGCGTGGAGTATGCGCGACGGGCCCCGCTGGTGGTCTCGCCCGCAGTGTCTGAGCAATACGACATTGTCGGCTTTGACCCCCGCGGTGTCGCCGAGTCAGCACCCATCAGTTGCTTTGACGACGCCCAGATGGATGCCTGGCTTGGGGCCGACCCCAGCCCGGACACCCCGGCGGAGGAAGCGGACAGCGAGGAGCGCAGCGCGGAGTTTGCGAAAGCGTGCGAAGACAGTGCGCCAGAATTGCTGGGACATGTCTCGACGGTCGCGGCAGCGCGGGATATGGACATCCTGCGGGCGGTGTTGGCTGAGTCGGAACTGGACTACCTCGGCGCCTCCTATGGCACGTTCCTCGGCGCGACGTATGCCGAGTTGTTCCCAGAGCGGGTGGGGCGACTTGTGTTGGACGGCGCCGTGGCACCTGAGTTGACCAGCACCGAACTGAGCCTGGGCCAGGCCGGCGGCTTCGAGCAGGCAACCCGGTCCTATGTCGAAGACTGCATTGATCAAGGGGACTGCCCCCTTGGCGACGATGTCGATGGTGGAATGACCCGGCTGACCGAGTTTTTGGACGAGTTGGATCAGCGGCCACTGGAGGTCAGTGGCGACGCCAACACTGAACTCACCGAGGGTTGGGCGTTGCTCGGCATCATTGTCGCGATGTATAGCGAGAACCTTTGGCCAATCCTGACTCAGGCGATGGATCGAGCCCTAGAGGGGGACGGGTCGACGCTGCAGTTCCTTGCCAATCTGTATGCTGACCGCGATGCCGAGGGCGTCTACAGCGGCAACGGCAATCAGGCCATTTATGCCGTGAACTGTCTGGATCGGCCAGAGACCGAGTCGGAGTCTGATGTCAGCGAGGAGGAGCGGCTCGCGCAGTTCGAGGAGGTCGCGCCGACGTTCGGTCGCTATCTGGCCGGCGAAGGGGCGTGTGCATTCTGGCCGGTGGAGGCGAGCGAGACGCTCGAGAACTACGACGCCGAGGGCTCTGCGCCGATTCTGGTCATCGGCACGACCGGTGACCCAGCGACTCCATATGAGTGGGCACAGATCCTCGCCGACACCTTGGATGCCGGAGTGTTGCTGTCCTACGACGGAGAAGGCCACACGGCATACGGTCGGTCGAACAACTGCATCGACGACGCCGTTGACGCCTACTTGCTGAAGGGCACGGTTCCGCCCGACGGCAAGGAATGCTGAGCCTGCCACCTGAAGCCTGGGCAACGTTATGCGGGCAAGTCGGGGGAAATCGCACCCGGGGCCACAGATAACCTTGCCCAGGCAGGCCCAGACCGACCCTGGGGCGTGGGCCGCTGGCCGGATTGGCACGAGGTCTGGCGATTCAGTTACTCTCTGCGGGCACCTAGTGCACGCCGCCTTAGCTCAGTCGGCTAGAGCGATTCACTCGTAATGAATAGGTCACCGGTTCGACTCCGGTAGGCGGCTCCGAGCACTTCACAGGCCATCTAGCCGCACACTGCCGACTAGATGGCCTGTGCTGTGCGGGTTGATGGTCACAAGCTGTGGCTATGGACTCACGACGACATCGAGAGTCGCTAATGCGCTGCGGACCTGCTCCTGGGTCTCCCCGCGGGCTACCAGGTTGATGGCGGCGCGCCAAGCCGCAGCGATCAGCCACGCCGTGGATCTTGGAGCGGGGTCGGTGAGCCGAGCGAGCAGTTCGACGAGTGGGTCAGCGGCCTGATCGCTTGGGTGCTTACCGAGGAGCTCGATGAAGTCTTGCTTCACTGCGAAGTCGAATCCCACGAGTAGCGCGGACCTCAACGCCGACCCGTTGACCGACTGCTGCGTTGCGGCGGCACCCTCCATCCGATCGAGGAGGCGCCGCTCGACGTCCCGGCGCACGAACGAATAGAGGCCGAGCTTGCTGTCGAAGTGGTGGTAGAGGGCGCCGGTGGTGACCTCGGCTGCTGAGACCAGTTCACCCACCGTGACCTCGTCATAGGGGTGGGTGCCGAACATTCGAACTGCCGTCAGTGTCAACCTGCCTTTGGCGGAGGTCGACACCGGTAGCCACTCGCGCATGGACACATAATGCCGTTATGCTGAGCGAGAACCCAATTACGAGAGGACACGCCATGAAACTCGAATTCTTGTTTGCCCCGACCTCAGACCTTGGCGCATCGCTCGCGCTGTACCGCGACGGCCTCGGCTGTCAGGAGGTCTGGCGCGAGGGTGAGACGACGGTGGCTCTGACGCTGCCCGGCACCGATGTCCAACTGATGCTCGACGCCAACGATCCGAGTGCGCCCGCAGGTCCGTTGTTCGTGGTCGATGACGTGCAGGCGTTTCACGAAGGTCGGCCAGATGCGTTGCAGGTCATCGAGGAACCTGCGGAAATCCCGGATGGCTTCCTGGCCACCTACCAAGACCCAGCGGGACTGACCATCTACGTGATGGATCAGTCGACGGCCAGCTAGATACCAAGTCGGTCGCGGACGACTATCGGCGCGATGACGGAAACGTCGCCCTTCAGGGCGATCTTTGTGACGCTAGCCGATAGCGACATGTGGTTCAGGCTTGACGTGGCCCTTTGGGGGTCAGAGGACACTGACGCCGAGGAACAATACGGCGATCTCGACCAGCACCACGATCGCCCCGAGGCAGTCACCGGTGACGCCGCCAAGTGAGCGTCGGAACCAGAGACCCATGACCGCGGCAACCAGGACAGCCAGGGGCAGCGCCAGCAGAAGGAACGACCCGCCAAGCATGGCCGTGGGCACAAGGCAAACCGCAGCCACCCCCGAGGCCATCACCGCCTGAGACCGACCGACGCCCTCCATAGCCCCACGGTTGGCTCCTTCGGCGCGCGCTGACGGCTGCCAAGCCATCACCAGCACGCAACACCATCGCCCCAGCACGTGCGCTGCCAACAACACCGCAAGGACTTCAGCGAAGCCGCTAAACCCCAGCTCAGACAGAGTGGTGAATCGAGCCAGTACCAGCAGCAGCAACGCCAGCGCGCCGTACGTGCCGATTCGACTGTCGCGCATGATGGCCAATTTCTTCTCGACCGTGAAGCCGCCTGTGCTGTCTGCCACATCGGCCAGGCCGTCCTCGTGCAAGCCCCCCGTCAGCACCACACCCAACACGATGGTCACGATGGCAGCCACGGCAATCGGAGCCACAGCTGCGACCGCCGACAGGGCCAGCGCCAGCGCCGCACCGATCAACAGACCCACCGCAGGAAACCAGCGGGTGGCCACACTGAGCGCGTGGGAGTCATGGCGCGCGAAACGAGCGAGCGGCAACCGCGTCAGATAAGTGAAAGCGGTGGCGGCGACGGCGAACTCGCCGCCACCGTGAGGGCCGTGGCGGTCGGCGGGGGATGACTCTTCGCTCACTCCTGCGCGCCGGAAACGCCTGCGTCGGCGAAGGTCGCCATCTCGCGCAGGATGGCGCACGCTCCGCGCAACAGTGGCAGCGCCAATGCGGCCCCCGAGCCCTCGCCCAGGGCCATGTCGAGATCGAGGAGCGGGCGGGCGTCCAACGTCGCCAGCGCCAGCGCATGACCTGGTTCGGCCGAGCGATGTGCAAACACGAGTTGAGGTCGCACGGCAGCATCCATCCGGCAGGCAACGAGCGCTGCGGCAGTGACGATGTAGCCATCAACCACCACAGGTATGCCGTGCGCTGGCGCCTCCAGCATCGCGCCGACCAGGGCTGCCAGTTCGAAACCACCGACCTGACGCAGACACTCCCGCGGATCGTCCGCATGCACCGCAGCCCGCTCGATGGCCTGCTCGACTACAACACGCTTCGAAGCCAGACCGGCCTCGTCCAGCCCCGTGCCGCGACCGGTCGCCACGTGCGCGTCGCCCCGACAGAGCAATGCGGTCAACACCGCAGCCGAGGTGGTGTTGCCGATGCCCATCTCACCGAGTGCCACGCAGCGGATGTCCTCGCCGACGGCTCGCCGCACAGTCTCACGCCCCACCTGCAGCGCCTGCTCAAGCGACGCCTCGTCGGCGATAGCGGCGGTCGTCCGCAGGTTGTCAGTGCCACGCGCGACCTTGGCGTGCACGATGCCCTCGATGTGGCTGATGTCCGATGCCACACCGACATCAACGACCTCGAGTTGGGCCCCGGCGCTGCGTGCCAGGACTGCGACCGCCGCTCCACCGGAGGCGAAGTTTGCGCACATTTGGGCGGTGACTTCGGCCGGGAAGGCGCTGACCCCATCGCTGGCCACGCCGTGGTCCCCGGCGAACACGATGATTCGCGCGGGGTCCACGGCCGGGCTGGTGGTGCGTTGTGCGAGTCCGAGCTCCAGGGCCAGCATCTCTAACTGGCCGAGCGATCCCGGAGGTTTCGTCTTGTTGCCCAGCTCATCGCGGATGGCGCTGGCAACGTCGTGACTCACTCGTCGAATACTAGGCGCAAGCTGAAGGTGCCCCCGCCCTCACCATCGGAGGAGGCCCGCATACCGACGGCGGCCATGGACTCGACCACGGTGCGTTCCTGATCGTCCTCGATTTCACCGAGGTATGCCGACTCGAACTCGTTCAGAGACACAAAGGCAGCCACATCGGCGTCGTCGGCGTCTGGGACGGAGAGCTCGAAGGCACGGTTGGAGCCAAGGTCGCCACCGCCAGCAAGGGCGTCGTAGTAGGGCTCGCTCCCAGCCACGATGAACGTATCGCCCTCGGCGCCGTAGGGCACCGGCAGATCTTCGCCGGAGGCCGCGATCACACGGTCGATGAGATCCACGGCGGCGTCGGCATCGGTGTGGGCCTGGTAGCCCACAGGCACGTTGCTGTCGTCCATGGTGTCGAGATTGACGATTTCTGGCCCGGCAGCGATGACCATCGAGTCACCGACCAGCGTCTTGACGTCCTCTGGAAGGTTGAAACCCTCGGCTGCAGCCTCTTGTTGGACTTCAGCCACATCATTGGGGTAGGCCTCTTCCAGCAGGGTCCACACCTGGTCGACATACTGGTCGCCGTGCTCGATCCCGAAAGCCGCGGCGGTGTCCTCGGGCAGGGTGGAAATCAAGTGTGCTGAGTCGCCGCCGGCGATCGTCTCAGCCCCGGAGTCGAACGCGGCGCCATAGAGCTCGATGGCGTCATCCTCGAATCGCAACGTTGCTGCCAAACGGCCCTCCAACTCGGCCTGGGAGTCGATGAACGGCGTGGTCGCTGCGTCGGACAGGGACATGCCCATCTCTTTATTGACGCTGTCGCTGAGTTCCTGGAAGGCAGGCAGGTCCGCCCACATCGAGACGATGCCTTGCTCACCCAGTGAGCTCACGTCGGAGGTGAAGGCGTCGGAATCGGCAAGCGTTCCCGCGTCCAGCGCCTGCTTGACGCCCTCGATCTCGGCCGGCCCGGCAAACACCGCGTAGTCACCGCGGAAGAAGAACTCAACGTCGTCGGTCTCGTCCTCGGCCTCGTCCTCGGCCTCCACAACCTCGTTCAGGAACGACTCCGCAGCGGCTTCGTCCTTGACCTGAATCGCCAGGATTGGCACGAGGTCCTCGGTGGTTGCTCCTGGCACCACCCCCACGCCGGCGCGATCGCCGAGCCACGGCTCGACATCCTCTTCGTAGTCCATGTCGGACAGCGCGTTGTCACCGTCCTCGGCGATCCAGTCGAACAGCGCCTCGCGACCCTGCCCGTCACGCATCTCTTCCAACTCTTTGGTGTCCATGCCGTCGAAGAACTTCAACGCGGCCACCTTCTGCCCGACGCTGGGGTCGATGTCGACCTGCGCATACACCGCAGTCGTGTCAGGCATGGCCGTGGAGGGCTGGTCCCCTCCACCACCCATGATCTTCACGACGGCAAAGGCACCTCCGCCGATGACGATCGCGGCCAACGCGGCTACCGCGATCAGGATCAGCGTCAGGGGGGAGTGGCCAGCGGGGGCGGCCGGGTCGACGGGGTCGGACATCGGGGCAACCGGAGTTGTCATGATCTTCCTTGACCTAGGGAATCGAAGCAGCGACAGGGGTCTGCCGAACTGCCCCTGAGACGCTCAGAATACTCAAACGGTTGCGTGTGTGGCGACCTTTATGGATCTCGTTTTGGAGGGCCACAAAGGAATCGTCGTGGGCCAACGCGAATCAGTGGGTTAGTGCTGGGGCCCTGGCCAGCGCTTCGTCGAGACGCCTTCGCGCTTGGCGCGTTCGACGGACTCCAAATAGCACTTCTCGGCGTCTTCGCGGCCGCCCCAGTGCGATGCTTCAACGGACTTGTTCGGCTCCAGCGCCTTGTACACCTCGAAGAAGTGTTGAATCTCCAGCACGGTGTGCTCGCCCAAGTCCTCCAGATCAACGATCTTGTCCTTGCGCGGGTCGCCGGCCGGCATACAGATGATCTTGTCGTCACCACCGGCCTCGTCGCGCATGTGGAACATGCCGATCGGGCGGGCCGAGACCAGACAGCCGGGCCAGGTCGGCTCATCGAGCAGCACCAGAGCGTCCAGCGGATCGCCGTCCTCGCCCAGCGTCTCTTCGATATATCCGTAGTCCGCCGGGTATCGCGTCGAGGTGAACAACATGCGATCTAACCGAATCCGGCCCGATTCGTGGTCAACCTCGTACTTGTTGCGGCTGCCTTGGGGGATCTCGATGGTGACGTCGAAGTGCATGGCCGAAGAATGTCACAACTGACGGTATGCAGCGAGGTCCACCAGGAAGTTCATCAGGGGCTTCGCCTACCCTCAAGGTCTGGTCCGGCCGCACAACCGCGCAGGGGTGAGCACCATGAGGCAACGACGTCGGTCGTTGGTGATGCTGATGGTTCTCGCGTTGCTGACCCTTGGTGCAGCCCCGCCAGCCCCACCAGCCCCACCAGCGGGTGTGGTCTCGGCCCAAGAGGCGGTGCGCCCACAACTTCCCCGACTCCTCGACTTTGAGCTGCGTCCTACCTCAGCAGGAAGCATCCCCGACGCGGATGCGTTCGCAACCTCTGCGAAAGAACAGTGGGCCGCACCATCGTTGGGTTCCGGGAGCCAGCGCGCGATTACCGTGCGAGATGCACTCACCGACGAGCACCTGCTCGATATCCGAGCCGATAAGGCCCTGACGCCGGCATCCACCACAAAAATCCTCACCGCAGCAGCAATCATGTCGGCTCTTGAGCCCCAGCAGACGTTCACCACCCGTGTCGTGCGCAGCGGCAAGGCCGGCGTCGTGCTCGTGGCCGGCGGCGATCAGCTCCTGGCAGAGGGGAAAGGAAGAGGCTCGGCAGTGGCCGGCCGCGCTGGCCTGGACACACTGGCGGCCAAGACGGCACGGGCACTGAAGGAGGAGGGCGTCGAGGGCAGCATCACGGTGCGGTTGGACACCTCGTATGCCGACGGATTGGACGTCGCACCTGGCTGGACAGATTTCTGGGTCGAGAACGGATTCGCCGGCCGGATCAGCATGGTGGCCCTGGAGCAGGACCGGGCACTGCCGTATGCCCCCGCGCCCGCAGACCCCGCGATGAAGGCAGCGAAGAGTTTCGCGGCCAGCCTGGCGGAGCACGACGTGGCCGTCAGCACTGAGAAGATCACGCGGATCGAAGAAGACGCCGACGCTGAGGTCACCGAGCTGGCCTCAGTCGAATCAGCGCCGCTGCGTGATGTGCTGGCCTTGGCGTTGGTCACCAGTGACAACGCCATGGTCGAGCAACTTGCCCGCCAGGCAGCGATCGCCGCTGGAGGCCAGGGGGATCAAGACTCCGTCAACTTGTGGGTGCTGGAGACACTCGCGAGCGCATACGACGTGGATATCAACGACGCTGTGCTCGCCGACACCTCAGGCTTGTCCGATGGCACTGAGCTGCCGATGCGCGTGGTCGCAGATGTGTTGGTCGCGGGTGCCAGTGGACGCTACCCGGCGTTGCAATCGGTGCTGACCGGGCTGCCGATCGCCGGATACAACGGCACCATGCGGGATCGCTTCGACGTTGCAGAGTCGCGCATCGGGCACGGCGTGGTGCGCGCCAAGACCGGTTCCCTGCCAGCGGTCAGCGCCATGGCGGGCACGGTCGTGACCGACGATGGCCGCTTGGTGGTCTTTGCGTTGACAGTCAACGATGTCGGAAGCGGATTAGGGGAGATCGAGGCGCGCGCCGCTATAGACGCACTGGTTGCAGACCTGGCGGCCTGCGGATGCTGAACTGAGCCGCGATACGTTGTGCCCATGAGTAATGCCGTGAGCCCCAGCACCGACGACACCGCAGTCGGAGGGCGCGGCGGCGACCTGGTGGACTGGGATTTCGCCGCTGCCTCCGCATCCCGCCTGGCCCCGGCCGGGCCCACAGCGAGCCGGGCGCAGATCAAAGACGCTGTGGCCGAGTTGCGATCTGCTGCTGCTGCCGCCGTCGAGCCGGTCGCCCAGACCAGCGGCATGTCGGCGCCGGGGGAAGCCCTTGGGCCATTGATCGTTGATCGACCTGGCTGGATCCGGGCCAACACGAGCTCGCTGCAGGGCATGATCGGTCCGGTCCTGGATCAGATGATCGCGCACCGCGAAGCGCGGGACGCCAAGCCCGAAGAGCCCTCACTCCTGGCGCAGCGGGTGACCGGAGTGGTCAGCGGCGCCGAAGTGGGCGGCTTGCTCTCCTGGGTCAGCACGAAAGTTCTCGGCCAATACGATCTCGCGCCGTTGGGTACGCCCCGGTTGCTGTTGGTCGCGCCGAACATCATGTCCGCAGAGCGGGAGCTCGACGTCGACCGGCATGACTTCAGGTTGTGGGTGTGCCTGCACGAAGAAACCCACCGGGTGCAGTTCACGGCCGTGCCATGGCTGCGCGGGCACATCATCGACAGTGCGCAATCGCTGAGCACCTCGTTGGTGCCCAACCAAGAGGACCTTGCGGGTCGGCTCGGGCAACTCATCTCGGGGCTGCCATCGGTGCTGCGCGGCGAGAACGACATCACCACACTGCTGGCCACGCAGGAGCAGCGGGGACAGTTGGCCGACCTCACAGCCGTCATGTCGCTGCTGGAGGGGCACGCCGACGTCATCATGGACGAGGTTGGCCCGCAGGTGGTGCCCTCGGTCGCTGAAATCCGGGCCAAGTTCACAAGGCGGCGCAAGAGCGCTGGATTCGTTGATGTACTGCTGCGCCGGCTGCTGGGGATGGAGGCCAAGATGCGGCAATACCGCGACGGTGCCGAGTTCGTCCGGGCCGTGGTGGACCAGGTTGGAATGGAGGGGTTCAATCAGGTGTGGACGAGCGCGGAGACGTTGCCGAAGGCCACGGAGATCGCCGACCCCCGGGCCTGGGTCGCCCGCGTTCACCGCTGAGCTTTCGTCCGTGCCAGGCCCCCCGCCAGCCATTGCCGCCGTCCGCGCGGCATTGCGCACAGCGCTGCTGAAGCAAGATCTAGGCGGGGCAAGAGTGCTCGTGGCCTGCAGCGGTGGTGCCGACTCGTTGGCGCTGGCATTGGCAGCCAATTTTGTCGTGCCCAGGATCGGCGACGGGGTTGTCGGAGCTGTCGTGGTCGACCACCACCTTCAACCGAGTTCTTCCGCAGCGGCAGCACAGGCGGTGCAAGAGTGCTCACGGCTCGGCATGACCCCTGCGGAGGTAGTCGACGTCGAGGTGCCCCCTGGCAACGAAGGCCCAGAGCAGGCGGCGCGGGCGGCTCGCTACGAGGCGCTGGCGACCGCAGCGGCGCGCCAGGGTGCCGCGGTGGTCCTGCTAGGGCACACCCGCAATGACCAAGCAGAGCAAGTCCTGCTCGGCCTGGCCAGAGGCTCTGGGGCACGGTCTTTGTCTGGTATGCCGGCCGCTCGACCACTGCGATCGCAGGACCGTGACGAAGGAACAGGATCGAAGGTGTTGCTGCTCCGGCCCTTCCTGGGCATCGACCGAGCCACGACGGTGCGCGCCTGCGAGGCGGCAGGGCTCACGCCATGGCACGACCCGCACAACGGCGACCCGGCGTTTGCCCGTGTTCGAGCCAGGGCGCTGGTGACCCACCTCGAGGCCGAACTCGGCCCGGGACTGGTGTCGGCGCTGGCTCGATCGGCTGACCTGCTGCGAACCGACGCTGACGCTCTCGACACACTCAGCGAATCGGCATACACGACGCTTGGCCCACTGCCGTGGCCCGTGCGAGCGCTCGCAGCGCACCCCGAAGCCATCCGCACGCGGCTTTATCTGCGCGCTGTACGGGCAGGCGGTGCCACAGCCGGGTCACTGGCGGCGGTGCACCTGCGGGCAGTGGATGACCTCGCCGTCAACTGGCACGGTCAGGGCCCCGTCGACGTGCCCGGGCCTATGAGATTTCAGCGAAGAGATGGCCTGATCTGGCTCGAGGCGCACAAGCCTAGTTAACTGTGTCTGTTGCCTGCGGCGTCGCCGTGCGTGGCAAAGCCCCATTCGGAGCAACTGGAGGATGCATGGACGCTGAGCAGATGGGCACCGACCTTGAGACGGTGCTGCTGACCGAGGCCCAAATCCAAAGCAGGTTGGCTGAACTGGGACAACAGATCTGGGCTGACTACCAACACAAGAATGTGCTGTTGGTCGGGGTGCTCAAGGGGGCCGTGGTGGTGATGGCCGACCTGATGCGGGCGTTGCCTGGCTCAGCGGAGATGGATTGGATGGCCGTGTCTTCCTATGGCTCGGGCACCAAGTCTTCGGGCGTCGTGCGCATCCTGAAGGACTTGGACACCGACATCAGCGACCGGCATGTCCTCATCATCGAAGACATCATCGACTCGGGCCTGACGCTGAGTTGGATTCGGACCAACCTGCACTCCCGCAACCCCGCCTCGGTGGAGATCTGTACGCTGCTGCGCAAGCCGGAGGCAGCCAAGGTCGAGATCGACGTCCGCTACGTCGGTTTTGATATCGGCAATGAATTTGTGGTCGGCTACGGTCTGGACTTCGCAGAGAAGTACCGCAACCTGCGGGAGGTCGGAATCCTGGCGCCCCATATGTACAACGAGGCGTAGGCGCATCCAGCGCTTTGGAACACTGAATAACCCCCACACGTTGAGGCGTGCAGATCGCGCCGCAAGAAGTTTGCCTAGCCGTACAGTTTCCCGAGCAGAAGGAGCCGGGCCCGACAGGCCCCACATACTTGATGAGTAAGAAGAAGCAGCGCCGTAGTCCCTGGCTGTGGGTGGCCCTCATCGTGGGTCTAGGTGTGCTGATCTATGCCATCACTTCGCCGAGTGCCTACGCTCGGATTGACACCTCGGATGCGATGAAGTTGATCTCCCAAGGCAAGGTCGCTTCGGCAACCGTCACCCCGGACCGGATCGATCTCGATCTGGTCAAAGGCGAGACCTTCAAGAGTGACGATGTCAGCGATGCCACGAAGGTGCAGGCCTACTACGTGCTCAGCCGCGGGCCTGCGGTGGTCGAAGCGCTAGAGGACAACCCGCCGCCGAAGGGCTTCACCGATGACCCGGCACAGCAAAACTGGCTGGTCTCGCTGCTGTTCACCTTGATCCCGCTGATCTTGATTCTGGGGTTGTTCCTGTGGTTGATGACGCGTATGCAGGGTGGCGGCCGCGGCGTCATGCAGTTCGGCAAGTCAAAAGCGAAGTTGGCTTCTCCCGACATGCCGAAGGTGACCTTCGCCGACGTAGCCGGTGCTGACGAAGCGGTCGAAGAGCTGGAAGAGATCAAGGAGTTCCTCGCCGAGCCACGCAAGTTCCTCGACGTCGGCGCCAAGATCCCCAAGGGCGTGTTGCTCTATGGCCCACCCGGCACCGGCAAGACGCTGCTGGCCCGGGCCGTGGCCGGTGAAGCCGCCGTGCCGTTCTACTCGATCTCGGGGTCTGACTTCGTTGAGATGTTCGTCGGTGTGGGTGCCTCGCGGGTCCGCGACCTGTTCGAGCAGGCGAAGGAGAACGCCCCCGCGATCATTTTCGTTGACGAGATCGACGCCGT
>JBBSNC010000005.1:0-26899 GCA_038232855.1 Actinomycetales bacterium | reverse complement strand
GGCCTCGAGGCCGGAGATCGGGTGGCGCTCATGCTGCCGAATCTCCCCTCCTTTCCCGTCATCTATTACGCAGCACTGCGGATCGGGGCGGTGGTCGTCCCGATGAATCCGCTGTTCAAGCGACGGGAAATCGAGTACCACCTGAGTGATTCCGGGGCGAAGGTGATCTTCGCAATGCCCGGCGAAGAGGTGCAGACGGCTGCCGACGTCTCGGGAGCGCGGCTCATCGAGGTCGGTCCTGAGGGCTTGGGTGAACTGTTGGCCGACGTCGAGCCGCATTCAGACATCGCTGATCGAGACGACTCCGACACTGCCGTCATCCTGTACACCTCTGGGACCACCGGACGACCCAAGGGTGCCGAACTGACCCATCACAACCTGGACAGCAATCAGCGCAGCACTGCTGAGACGCTGCTCCACTTGAATACTGAAGATGTCGTGATGGGCTGCTTACCGCTGTTCCACGTCTTCGGGATGACCTGCGGGATGAACGCGGCCTTCGCCAAGGGCGCGACGTTGACGATGATCCCGCGTTTCGATCCGGCTAAGGCACTGGAGGTCATCGAGCGCGACAAGGTGACCGTCTTCGAGGGCGTACCGACGATGTATGGCGCCATGCTTGCGGCTGCAGACAAGACGGAGAAGTCGCCGGATCTGTCGAGCCTGCGGACGGCCGTCAGTGGCGGTTCCTCCATGCCGGTCGAGGTATTGCGCACGTTTGAGGAGACGTTCTCCTGCGTCATCCTGGAGGGCTACGGCCTGTCCGAGACCAGCCCGGTCGCTTCATTCAATCACCCCGACGCCGAGCGCAAAGCAGGCTCCATCGGCACCCCGATCCGAGGGGTCGAGATGAAGTTGGTCGACCCGAACGGCTCGGAAGTGGCCGAAGGTGAGATCGGCGAGATCGCCATCCGCGGCGAGAACATCATGGCTGGCTATTGGGCGGACGAGGAGGCGACGGCAGAGGCCATTGTCGACGGTTGGTTCCACTCCGGTGACCTTGCCAGGCGCGATGAGGATGGCTACTACGTCATCGTGGACCGTAAGAAGGACTTGATCATCCGCGGCGGATTGAACATCTATCCCCGTGAGGTCGAGGAAGTGTTGTATGAGCATCCGGCTGTGGCCGAGGCTGCGGTGGTCGGTGTGCCGCACGATGAGTTCGGCGAAGAAGTCGCGGCCTATGTGGTCCTGGCCGAGGGTGCCTCGGCGACCGAGGACGAACTCCGCCAGCACGTGAAGTCGCAGGTGGCGGCCTATAAGTATCCGCGCCAGGTGCACTTCATCGACGAATTGCCTAAGGGCGCGACGGGCAAGATCCTCAAACGTGAGCTGGGTCAAGACTGAGGCTGACGGACACCGCGTCAATCACCCCAGATCCTGTCGGGTGGCGACCCGCGCCGGTTTCGTCGCCGTAGGCATTGAAGGGGCAAACTGTGCTACGAGACCGAGCGCTTTGACACCGAAACTCATGCGAGGTTGGCGACCGAACCGTTGACCGGTGTTACAACCAGCCGCGACGCTCGGCGACCTGGGCAGCCTCTACCCGGGTGGTGGTGTGCGTCTTACCGATGGCGCTAGACAAGTAGTTGCGGACCGTGCCGGCAGAGAGGTGAACCCGAGCCGCGATCTCGGTGACCGGACTGCCTGCGAGGGCCGCACGCAACACGTCCTGCTCGCGGTCGGTCAACGGGTTCACTCCGTCTAACAACGACTCGGTGGCCAGCGTCGGATCGATCACGCGCCGACCCGCATGGACCGAGCGGACTGCCTCGGCCAACTCGCTAGCCGGGGTGTCCTTGACGACGAAGCCCCCGGCGCCGGCTTCAACTGCTCGGCGCAGGTACCCAGGACGGCCGAACGTCGTCACGATCAGGCTTCGAAGGTGTGGCACCTGGGAAGTGAGCTGTCGGCATACCTCGATGCCGTCCATGCCTGGCATCTCGACGTCTAGCAGCGCTACGTCGACTCGTTGTGCCTGGGCGGCGGCCAGCACCTCATCGCCGCGAGCGACCTCAGCCACGACCTCCAGGTCCGCCTCGAGACCGAGCAAGGCCGCCAGGGCGCCTCTGACCAGTGCCTGATCGTCAGCCAACAGCAATCGGATCACAACTGCACCGTCAGCTCGGTGCCGCGCCCCTGTGCGCCGCTGCTCATGGTGAGCGATCCGCCAGCCCCGTCGACACGTTCGCTCAGCCCCCGGATGCCGTTGCCCGGGCCGCGCCCATCAAGTCCGCGGCCGTTGTCGAGGACGGACAGTTTGTCTACGCCGAGGCTGATGGTGCACTCCGATGCTTTGCTGTGGCGCACGACGTTGGTGACCGCCTCCCGCAGCGCCCACGCAAGAACGGTGCGGTGTCGCGGATCGACATCGCTGACGTCGCCATACACCTGAGGTTTCATCCCGGCATCGGCGAGCACCAGTTGCCCGGTGGCCAGTTCGTCGTCGAGGCGAGCGGCGCGCAAACCACCCACCGTGCTGCGGACTTCGCTCAGGGCCTGCCGACTGAGGGCGCGGATCTCGACCAACTCGGACCTGGCTCGATCGACGTCCACGTCCAGCATGCGCTCGGCGAGTTCGGCCTTGACGGTGATGACCGTCAGCGAGTGCCCGAGGACGTCGTGGACGTCGCGGGCCACCCGGTTGCGCTCGGCGGAGACGATGACCTGAGTGCTCATTTCGCGGTGTTCGGCCTGGCGTTTGTCCAGCGTGCTGACCAATTGGGTGGTGACACCCACCAGCAGGATGATGCCGGGGTAGACCCAGACCGTCGGTCCGCCGATGACGATGCCGACGGCTGTCAGCGCCAGGGCAGCCGCAATGATGACAATGCCGGTGGTTCGGGTGAAGAAGAACGAGGCAAACGCCACCAGGAACGGAAACAACCCCAGTGCATTCCAGGTGATGACGGGGGAGATAGCCACGGTGAGGACGGCTAAGCCGAGGAAATTGCTGACGCCGAGGGCGCGGCGGCGCGGCAAGCTGACGCCGCGGCCGAGTTGGATGAAGGCTCTGACGTAGACCGAGCCGAAGACCACCAACCCCGCGATGGCCGCGCCGCGCCATAGCCAGTCAGTGTCGGCGCTGATCACGGCGAAGAGGGGAAAGATCAGGAAGACCAGCCAAACCGAACTCATCACCCAGCCAAATCGCTCCCACGGATCGCGAGCGACCTCCGGCGCGATCGTTGGGGCTGGATCTGCGTTCATCCCATCACGGTAGTGAACGGAGGCCACTGGTTGCTATGGCACAGCGTCATCGCTGTGACATGACACCTGTCATGGGGGCGCGCTTACTCGACGGTGTTGTCGTTGAACGGCATCAACGGTGCGATAGTTGGAAAGAGCCACAAGAAGCAAATGACGATCACCGCGGCGAGTAGTACCAGCACGATCACCGTTCGGGCCCACCAAGGTCCAGGCAAGAGGCGCCATAGAGCGGAGTACACGAGTGAATCACCCTCCCATTTCCGGGGGCGGACCCTCCGAGCGCGGTTGCTCGTAGTCCATCGCGCTGAACGCAGCAATCCGTTGGGCCGCGCTGAACTTTGGGTGGCAGGCAGTCATCACCATCGACCTTTCGGTGGCTACGCCCGCAGGATCGCCGGGCACGTCTGCGAGCACTTCGGTCTGAAACGGCGTGACGATCTGGGTGCGTTGGAATAGGTAGACGTAGTACGCCTCGGCAGTTTCCACCACGATCGGATCGCCTGGCGTCAGGTCGGCCACGCTCCACAACGGGCGACCGTATGTCGTACGGTGCCCGGCCATGGCGAAGTTGCCGATTTCGCCGGGCGCCTCGGACTCGGGATATTCACCAAGCACCCCTTGGTTCAACACGCTCAGTTCCACGCCGTTCATGACTGCTCGAGTTTCGCCAATAGTCGGCATATGCACGATGGCGAGTGCGATGTCGGTATCCCTGCCGGGGGTGCGGGACTCGCCGTTGCCGGGGGTGCTGGACTGGCCGTTGCCGGGGGTGCGGGACTGGCCGCTGCCCGTAGCGGCTTCGTCGTCATCGCTGATGTCGAGGTCGGGCACTTCCTGCGAATTGAACACTGCCCGAGTGGATTCGAGGATTTCCTTTGACTCGGCATTCGCTTCGACATCTGTCCACCAAAGTTGCCATACCAAAAAGAGCAACAAGGTCACGCCTAGGGTGATCAGCAACTCCCCAAGAGTTCGAATGGCAATCCGCACACCGTATCTTCTCAACATAAGGGGAAATTGCGAAGAACACATCGTGTGTCTGGCTTCGGAAGGCGGCACTTGGGTAGGCTGAAGCTCATGGGACGAGCGATGCGGTTGGTGGCCACAACAGGCGTGGGAATGTTGGCGTTGACGGCATGCGGGGGTGGAGTTGAGTTGACGCAGCCGCAGACGGCTGAGGCGCTGCTGAGCGCTGAAGAGTTCCCGCTCGATGGGTTCACCAGAGGCGAGGTCGAGGAGAAGGAGCCCTCGAGTGAAGGTGACGCTTCTCAGAGCACGGAAGCTGCCGACGACTCACTGGCAGCGCTGCTCGAAGGCCAGGATGTGCCGGAAGAATGTCGTGAGGCGCTGGAGGCCACGGACCTAGGCGAGGACAACTTCACCGCTCAATCCAGCGTGGAATTCACTCAGGGCGATGAATCCGCGCCGCTTCAGACCTCGATAGAGCTGATCGTGGCCACCGTCGACGGGGACTCGCCGTTGGAGCCGATGTCGACGGTGAATGACACGTGCGAGGAGCTCACGATCGAAGAGGATGGCATCTCGATGGTGCTGTCCTTTGACGACTTGGATGAGCTGGACGGCACCAAGATGTCGATCGCCCTCGGCGAGCTGAACGTGGACATGTTGATGGGGGGAAGGACCGAGGACGCCATGGTGGTGGCGGGCTTCGCCACGGGGGTGGAGGAGGCGGACCTGACTGAGGTCATCGAGGCCCAGATCGCGAAGCTGGACGACGTCGAAGACTGAGTCACATCAGCCACATGGGCCACATGCGACGCACGGTTGGTCACTCTGATGACGGCCAGGTAACGGTCTGGCAATCCGACTAGGCATCTGGCGACGAATGCGCTTATAGTTTCGTCAGAATCATTCAAATTTCAAGGAGATTAGTGTGTCCACAGGGGGCTATGGCTTTCGCCGTTCGTTAGTGCTGGCTTTGGCATTGTCTTTTGCCTATGCGCCGACGGCGTCTGCTCAAGAGGATGACCCGGCGCAGCCGGTCGAGGGTGTCAATTCGGCGACAGATACTGCGCCTGCCCCTGCCGAAGGGGATTCGGCCGACGCTGGCTCGGGTGAGTCGCAGGCTCCTACGGACAAGACCACATCAGGTTCGTCGGCCTCAGGGACGTCGAAGACCACCAAGGGCAGCGGGTACGGCGGTCGATCGACCGGGCCCTCGCCGTTGGTCCTGTTGCCGGCAGACCCTGCCTACCCCATGCCGCAACCGCCGGCATCCGAAACGTTGCCAGAGGAGATCGACGCCGTCGCTCCGTGGCAACCCAACATCGTGTGCGATCCGGTCGACAAACCTGGTGTCGAGGCCTTCGGTAACCTCGTCGGTAGCAACTACGGGCGGGAGGATTTCAGTACCTCGCGCACCTGCACGGGGTCGAAGTCGGAGCACTATGACGGCCGGGCTCTGGACTGGCCGCTAAACGCTTCGGATCCGCGCGATCGCCGGATCGGTGACGGTGCGGTGACTTGGCTGACCGACAACGATGGTGAAATGGCCAAGCGCTTCGGGATTCAGTCGATCATCTGGAATTCACACTCGTGGAAGCCGGACGGCAAGGGCTGGCAGGGGTATGTCGGGGAGTCTGCGCACACCGACCACGTGCACTTCTCGTTCAGTTGGGATGGCGCAATGATGCGCACCTCCTGGTGGACCTCGGTCGCTCTTGAGGCCAATGATGAGGGCCCGTGCGCGGTGGTCGCCGGGCAGTACGCAGCGATTCCCAACGCCGCCCGCACCGAGCCCTGCCCGACCGGCCTTATCGCACCACCAGACACGGGCTACACCTCGGTCCGTCCCGGTGGCCAGGGTGCTGGAGTAGGTCTGTTGCAACCGCTGCTTGAAGTCAAACAATCGGGTGAGCTCGATGGGCCGACCCGCGAAGCGTTGCTTGGTTGGCAGGATGAGCAAGGCGTCCCGCAGACGGGCGTGCTCGACCAACTTACGTATGCCGCGGCGCTGGGATGGAATCTTCCAGCCATCCCCGACGCAGCCCGGGCTCTCGCGCTCCCGGATTACTTGGTGACCGACTATTCGGCATACCAGCGGGTGGTTCTATCGCGGGGATCCATCGGGCCAGCGGTAGAGGCGCTTCAGAACGCCCTCGAGTTGGACGCGGACGGATCCTTCGGGCCGATCACTGAAGAGGCGCTGTTGAAGTTCACTACGGATAATCCGCGCCTCGCCCCGCAGGAAGAGACCTCGGCGCTGGTGTGGCATGAGTTGGAACTGCGCGACAACCCGACACTGCCCTATCGCAGCGCTGCGCTCGCCCAGGGCGACACTGGTGCGGCGGTGGTGATGGCGCAGCAGCTCGTCGGAGCCGAGCCGGATGGCGTCTTCGGCCCGATGACTGAGGCGGCGATTCTCCGGGCCCAGTCCAAGGCGGGCCTAGACGAAACGGGTGTCATGGATGGCTTGACGTGGGCCGCGTTGGATGTCGGCGAGAAGACAGCTAACAGTTAAGACAACTAAGGCTGACGATGACGTGCGCGGCGGCAATGTGGATCTCTCGACCAATCGCGACTGACCTACGACGCCTAGGCTAGACGCCATGGCCCGCCCGCACGTCGCTGCTGTTCTCGAAAACGCCTTCTTCCGGCACGTTGAAGCGGTGCTGCGCGCCCGTGGATGGCAAGAACGGCTGATCGGTTTCACCGGCTACGGCACGGTCGGGCAGGCGCGGCTCATGGCTCGTGTGCTGCTCAGCCGGGAGATGGCTGCAAGCGAGACCTTCGAGTCTCCAGCCGAGGCAGCTCAGTCGCGGCAGGAGAGTGAAGAGGCGGATCTGGCCCGTCGAGGTTGGCGTGCCTTTGTGACTGCTCCCGCGATGAACACCCCGGTGCGGATCACGCTCGGCGAGGCCACCGTCGTCGTACGAACCGACCGCGGCGGCTACTTCGACACGGTCGTGCCCGGGCACGGGCTGAACCCCGGTTGGCACCACGCCGAGTTGACTGCCATCAACGGTGACAGCATCCAGGTCAGTTGCCATGTCGTGGGCTCTGACGTCGAGGTGGGGCTCATCAGCGATATCGACGACACCGTCATGATCACTCACCTGCCTCGGCCAATGATCGCGGCCTGGAACACTTTCGTACGCTCTGAGCAAGGGCGCGAACAGGTGCCTGGGATGGCCGCGATGTACCAATCGTTGCTGTCCGAGACCCCTGGCACGCCAATCTTCTACGTCTCCACCGGGGCATGGAACACCGCTCCCACGCTGACCCGATTCCTGCGTCGCAACGAATACCCGATAGGGCCGCTGCTGCTGACCGATTGGGGACCGACCAACACCGGCTGGTTCCGCAGCGGTCAGCTGCACAAGACCAGTCAGATCCACCGACTGGCTAGGGAGTTCCCCGCTATGCGGTGGATCTTGATCGGCGATGACGGACAGCACGACCCCACGATCTATGGCGACTTCGCCGCTGAGCACCCTGAGTCGGTTGAGGTCATCGCCATCCGACAGCTCACTCCAGCACAGCAGGTGCTCTCGCACGGCCTGCCGATCTCCACGGACGAGTTGCTGCCCGCCCGGTCACACGGCGGCGTCGCGATGCTCAAGGCGGCCGAAGGCTTCACCTTGCATACTCTGGTGCAGAGCGCACGGCAGCGGATGGGTCGGTTGAAGACGTCCTCGTGGGTGCCCTCGAACGGAGGATAGGAGGCGACGATGCCGGAGTTGCCCGAGGTCAACGCGCTTGTCGAGTTCTTGCGTGAGCGCGTAGTGGGACGTGTCGTGACCGACGTCGAGCTGGGATCGATAGCGGTGCTGAAGACCTTCGATCCGCCGCCAGATGCGTTGCTCGGCAGCCCGATCGATGGCGTCGCTCGGCATGGCAAGTTTATCGACATCGATGTCGACGGCACGCATCTGGTCTTCCACCTGGCCCGTGCCGGATGGTTGCGGTGGTCAGATGCCCTGTCGACCAAACGCATCCGGCCAGGCAAGTCACCGATTGCCCTGCGGGTCAGGCTGGATGACGAGTCAGGATTCGACCTGACTGAAGCCGGGACGCGCAAGGGACTGGCTGCATACCTCGTGCCTGACCCCTACCTGGTGCCAGGTGTGGCCACCCTCGGGCCTGATCCCTTGGCCGAGTCCTTCACCCGAGAGCAGTTCGCGGAGATCCTGGCCAGCACTCGCACCCAGATCAAGGGTCTGCTGCGCGACCAAAAGGTCCTCGCGGGGGTGGGTAACGCCTACTCCGATGAGATCCTGCACGCTGCTAAGTTGTCGCCGTTTGCGCTCGCCTCCTCGCTCAACAGCGATCAGGTCGACACCTTGTATGCCGCGCTGCAAGAGGTGCTGACCGCCGCCATTGCCGGTGCCAGCGGCAGGCCTGCGGCCGACCTCAAAGACGCAAAGCGCTCTGGAATGCGAGTGCATGGCCGCACTGGTGAGACCTGTCCGGTGTGTGCCGACGTCGTCCGCGAAGTGCGGTTCGCCGACTCGGCGCTGCAATATTGCGCGACCTGCCAAACCAAAGGCAAACCGTTGGCCGACCGAGGAATGTCACGTTTGCTGAAGTAGCCGCTCAGCCCGGTTGCGCACGCGCAGAGGTCTGCCAGGATAGGGGGATGAGTGAGAAGATGAACGACATTCCGACGATTTCCGTGTCCGAACTGGACGATGACGCCGCGCTGCTGGACGTGCGCAACCATGACGAATGGCAAGCTGGTCACGCACCCTCGGCAATCTACTCACCGCTGCCTGATTTGCAGACGAGCTTGGGCAATGTGGACCACGATCGACAGGTGGCTGTGGTGTGCCGCAGTGGTGGGCGCTCGAGCGAGGCGGTCGAATTCTTGCGTAAACAAGGTGTTGACGCCGTCAACGTCGATGGCGGGATGACTGCCTGGGCCGAGGCGGGCAAGCCCATGGTTTCGGAGAATGACCAGGACCCCGAGGTCATTTAGCCGCTGCGCCTTGGTGGCGGTTTCGGTGGGATCGACTTCCCAGCGACGATCGCGCTGATCGGTATGTCGGCCAACCCGCTAGTGGTCTTCACAGTGAGTGCGTCGTCGGTCCGCTGAGTGAGCACTCCGAGCACGTCCGTGGCGCGTTCTCCCTCCTCGATGAGGTATCGCACGACCACACGGGTCCCTAGCGGCACATTCTGCAGGCTCTCGGGCATCACGGTCTCAGCCTAGAGGTGGTAGCGACACGCGCTGCCTTTGTCTGGTGATATCTGCTGAGAACCGTAGATTGCTGCATACAGTCTGATCGTGGACCCGATCACCAATCCGTATGCGCCCGGTGCAGGCCAGCGTCCGCCCGAACTCGCCGGTCGAGATGAGCAACTCGACCGCTTCGCTGTCGTGCTCGAACGCATTGCCCGTGGTCGCCCCGAGCGCTCGATGGTGCTGACCGGGCTACGGGGCGTTGGCAAGACCGTGCTGCTGAATTCGCTGCGGTCCACCGCCGTTCGGGCCAAGTGGGGTACGGGCAAGTTGGAGGCCAGGCCTGATCAGCGGCTGCGGCGACCGATGGCGGCGGCGCTACACGTGGCCGTGCGCGAGTTGGGCCATCCACGGGGTGAGGAGTTGGACCATGTGCTGGGGGTGATCAAGGCGTTTGCCCAACGTGAGGCGCCCGGGGCAAAGATCCGTGACCGGTGGAATCCGGGCATCGACGCGCCTGCCGTCTCTGGTCGCGCCGACTCCGGGGACATCGAGATCGATCTCGTGGAGTTGTTGACCGATGTGGGCGGGTTGGCTGCCGACGTGGGCAAGGGGGTGGCTGTCTTTATCGACGAGATGCAGGACCTTGGCCCCGAGGATGTCTCGGCGTTGTGCGCGGCCTGCCACGAGCTGAGTCAGTCCTCGTTGCCGCTGATCGTGGTCGGTGCGGGACTGCCCCATGTGCCCTCGGTGCTCTCGGCGAGCAAGTCGTATTCGGAGCGGTTGTTTCGGTATTCGCGGATCGACCGGCTCGACCGAGCCCAGGCCGAGCGAGCGCTGCGTGCGCCGGCTCAGGATGAAGGGGCCGACTTCACCGACGAGGCGCTGACGGCGATGTATGCCGCGACGGGCGGTTACCCGTATTTCATCCAGGCCTATGGCAAGGCGGTCTGGGATCTCGCCCCACAGTCGCCGATCACTGATGAGGACGTCCGAGTGGGTGCGCCCGAAGCCGAGGTCGAACTGGCGGTGGGCTTCTTCGGGTCGCGTTTTGAGCGGGCGACGCCGGGGGAGCGGGAGTACTTGCGCGCGATGGCCGACCTCGGGGCGACGCCTCGCAGCGACCCGGCTCCCGACGACTCAAGCGCCCACTCCTCTTCCTCCGACGAAGCGGAGTCAGTGACGACTGCAGATGTGGCGGCATACCTCGATCGAAAGCCGCAGTCACTGTCACCTGCCCGCGACGCTTTGTTGAAGAAGGGCCTCATCTACTCCGCAGAGCGCGGGCAGATCGCCTTCACCGTGCCCCACTTCGGCCGATACCTGCGAGCCTCGGCCTAATGCCACTGTCAGGCAGGCGGGAACGATTTTGAGACGGGGATCACCGTCAGCTCGCAACCAGGGTCATCCGAGTGGCCCATCCAGCGGGCGACCCTGCGGATGGCGTCCTCGTCAGCCGACGTCGACGACCCCATATGTTCAGTGATCATCGGCGCGGAGTAGCTCGGCTTTCGGAAGACACGTGGTCGGGCTCAGTACGGTGGGGTGATGGGCCCGTTCGATACGTTGCAGACCAGTCGGCTGACGCTGCGACGTTGGCGATCCGACGACCGTGCGGTGTTCGCCGAGATGAATGCTGACCCGGAGGTGATGAAGTACTTCCCGGGGGTGCTGGACCAGGCTGCCAGCGATGAATTGGTGGATCAGATCGAGGCGTGCTTCGCGACCGCCGGTTTTGGCCTCTGGGCGGTGGAGGTCCGGCGAAGCGGCAACTTCATTGGGTTTACGGGGCTGAGCCCGATGCAGACGGGCGTTCCGGGCGAAGGTGGAACTGAGATCGGCTGGCGACTCACCAGGTCGGCGTGGCACCAGGGGTACGCCACTGAGGCCGCCGCAGCCGTCGCGCAATTGGCCTTCGGGGAGCTCGGGCTAGGCGAGATTTGGTCTTTGACTACCTCGACCAATAGCCCTTCGCGGGCAGTCATGACTCGGCTCGGGATGACGCTTCACGCTGAGTTCGCTCATCCCCGTATCCCGGCGGAGAGTCTTCTGCAACCCGCAGTCGTGTATCACCGTTCCTCACCGAAAGCTGACTGACAGGACATGTGAGCAAGAGCGAGCACCCGGACGTGCGCTGCTGGCCGCGCGGGCCCGACGGTCGGTTTCACCAATGTCGAGGTCGGACTGCCGTCCTCGAGTGCTGGGCGCACCGATCCCAATAGGCATACTCATCACGTGACGACGCAGATCATCGTGCTCAATGGCGGCTCCAGCTCCGGCAAGTCCGGGATCACCCAGTGCCTCCAGCACATCCTGCCGCTGCCGTGGATCAACTTCGGTGTCGACGACCTGATCGACAGGTTGCCGCCGTCCCTGGTGAACGCCGGCTCAGGTGTCCACTTCGGACAGCAGGGCGAGGTCAACCTCGGCAAAGGCTTCCGCGAGGTGGAGCAGGCGTGGATGATCGGCCTGGCAGCGATGACCAGAGCTGGCGCCCGAATCATCATCGACGACGTCTTCCTCAGCGGCTCCGCCTCCCAGGAGCGCAACCGCAAGTACCTGCGCGGTCTGGAGGTGCTGTGGGTCGGGGTGCGCTGCGACGCGGAGATCGCCACCGGCCCGGAGACGGCCGAGGCGACCGAATTGTCGGGATGGCCGCGGCGCAGGCCGAGTCCGTGCACCAAGGTGTCGCGTACGACGTCGAGGTCGACACCAGCCACACCGAGTCATTGACGTGCGCACGCGTCATCGCAGCGCACATCAACTGATGACAATGATCCTCGATTGGCGCGACTCAACCGTTGCCCGGATACGAGCGCTGGAGGCCTATCCGATGTGCAGCCCTAGCGGCTTGGTCGAGGAGCTACATTCCGGGCTGCTCAGTACGTTCCCCGATGCCGGATTCCACGAGGTGAGTCTCCCCACGAAACGGCGAGCGATCGTGCTCGTCGAATGCGACGAACTGGAAGGACGAGGACGTTGACCTACACCATCGAGTCTCTGGATGCGTCCACGTGGGATGCCTTTGCGGAAGTGGTAGAGCGCAATAACGGCATCTACGGCGGCTGCTGGTGCATCGGCTATCACCCCGAATGCGGACAAAAGGGCATCAGCCACCGAGACGTGAAAGAAGAACGAGTACGGACCGATGGCGCGCACGCCGCCTTGGTGTTGGACGACGATGGTGCTGCGCGGGGGTGGGCTCAATACGGCACGCCAGAAGAACTGTCCAACATCAAGCATGGGCGCAGGTACCGTCAAGATCCGCCGCCGACGCCGGATTGGCGGATCACCTGCATCTATGCCGACAAGTCGCATCGCGGGCAGGGCATTGCTCGAGCGGCTCTAGGGGGCGCTGTGGAGCAGATTGCGCAGCGCGGTGGCGGGCTGGTCGAGGCCATCCCCGAAGTAACGCAGGGCCGCACGGCTCAGGGCCGATTCCTCTTCAGCGCGACTGTCGAACTCTTCGAGGACTACGGCTTCCGCCGGGTCCGCCAGGTCGGCAAACACGCTTGGATCGTCAGTAAGGTCATTCAACCGATCATCCCCATGAGCTAGTTGCCGCTAACGCATAAGTCCACTGTTGCCGCCCTCACATCAGGCCGACGCGTAGACTCGGGAAGCATGCCAGCCAAACTCACGCGCTTCGCCGTCCAGAGAGCAATCGTGGCTCGGCAGGCACGGGTTCGGGTCGCTCGTCGTAGTCTGATCAACACGCCCTCGAGCCAGGGATCGTTCGGTTGAGCGTGCGAAATCGACCCGTGTCAAGCCGTCACTGCGAGTCCGATCTCGTCGCCTTTGGAAGCAAGGCCGGCCTGAGTTCCTTACTCTCTACACGTTTAGGCGGACTCATGAAGATGACATGGCGACCCCTCTTGGCGTTCACCTCACAGAGGCGACCCCCGAATTGCTCGATACCTTCCGCCGCACCTACCCGCGCCAACTAAGCGATCGGAAGTATGGGATTCTGGCCAATCGAATCGGTTCAGCAACAGAGACCTGTTGGTTTATTGTCTCGCCATCGGGACGGCTGTGCGGTTACTGCCATGTCAGCGCGGGCGACACCGTGAACACGCGGATCAATCATCGGGTGAGAATCGCAAAGCATCAGGCTTACTTTTTCGATGAATATGTGTGCCGCCAACATCGCCGAAACGGGTACCACAGATTCTCGATCGGAGAGCGGCTGCGTCTCCTTAGGCCAAGCGGCGTGCTGGAAGGAGTTACAACGATCAGCAACCGCAATACCGCCTCACTTGGTTCGTACCGAGGATTCAACCTCACGCCGATTGCTCGGCTCGTCTATGTGCCGGCACTCAAGCGAACCCTTGAGCGCGCGGTGAACTGACCTATGGCCATCGAGGTCGTCAGGACTACCGAACAGCTCGTTGGATTGGCCAAGGAATGGGAAGTTCTCGAAGCCGGTGATCCTCATGCCTCGTTCTATGCCTCACACCGATTCGTGACCGCATGGTGGCTCGCCTACGAAGATGATGACGCATACGCCCTCCACACCCTGGCAGTGCGACATAATGGTGACTTGGTCGGCGTTGCGCCACTGGTCATTCAACGACGGATGATCCGTGGGGTCCAGACTCGCGTGCTGCGCTGGGCAAGCCATGGCGACTACCTTGGCCTCTTATTGCTTCCTCAGTTCAGCGATCGATGCAGCCAAGAACTACTGGCCGCAATGAGACAGCCCGGGCACTATGATCGGGTCTCGTTGAGCAACATGCGGCCCGAAGGATCCTTCGCGCACTACATTCTACGGTCGGACGACAATGCGCACTTTCGGCCCCACATCGAATGCCCGTACGTGGACCTCCGTCTCTACTCGGGCTTTCCTGACTTCTGCGCGAGGGCAGTCCCCGCTCATACTCGCAAATACCGAAACAAGTTCCTGCGGGAACGCGATGCTCAGTTCAAGGTGTATAGGGGCAATGAGTCAGACATCCTCGGTCGGATAGGGGCCGTGCACATGGCAGAACGCGACTTCCTTCAAGAAAGTTTCGGTCGCTCAGAACGACACTCGTTGTTCGATAACCCCCGACGGCTGGCTCACATGTCAGCCGTATACGAGCGGCAGGCCGACACCATAACCTTCGCCTTCGAAGATGCCTCGAATTCGATCCTCGCCTACCGGACGTGCTTCATCCAAGGGCGGACGCTGCTCTCTTGGAACAGCGCCTACGCGCCAACGGTTCATTCTTACCGCATGGGCAAAGTTGTTCAATACGACATAATGTCATATCTCTTCGCCAGTGGGGGTGTGGATCTGTTCGACTTTGGTGCTGGCCGGTACCCTTGGAAGTTCGAATGGACGGATCAGTTCAATGCCACTTATTGGTATCGATACCCCATCGAAAAGCCGGCGAAAGCGTCAATTGCGCCGCCGAAACAAGCTGTGTCACCAACCAAGGGAAAGACTTCGGGGGCCTTGGCGGTCCCTTCTGCCGCGCACCGCGAAAAAGCGGAACGGGTGGAAGTGTATGTTGCGCCGCAAGGCGGGATTGTCAGGGCACGCCGCGCGGCGGCCGCGCTGCGAAACGCCGCTAGGGCGCGCCGCCACGCACCTGTTATTTGGTACGTCCCCCACCCCGATGACGAGAGCATCTTCATGGGGGGCAGTATTGCCGCACGCCCTGATCGCCGTCACCTGCTGGTGCTACTGACCCATGGGGGTGCATCTAAGGCCCTGCTCAAGGTCAACGCTCGCCTATTGCAGCCCTTGTCGCGCGAGGATTTCATGGCCGCGCGCGTCCGAGAGTTTTCTGCCGCGGTCCGACCGCTCGGGATCCATAAACGCGACATTGTGCACGGGGCATTGCCGGATGGGGCGGTCACCGAATCGGACGTGCTGGCACTGATCACCACGATGGCGGCGAGATACCCAGAGGCGGAACACCGCACGATGTCTTATCTAGACCCCCACTCTGATCATGCGGCAGCCGGGAAGGCCTTGCGCCAGGCTTACCGTCAGGGTGTGGTTACGCAGTGCGTTTTCCATCTTCCGGTGCCCTTTGGTCGATGCGCCGCGGGGAACGAGAACGCAAATAAGCCGGCACGCAGTGTCTCGCAAACGGCAAGCGCTTGACGCCTATCAGATCTGGGACCCAGACGAAGGACGATTCGCCATTGGATACCAAAGTGTCTCTCAGTTGATCAACGGGAAGCGATCAGAGCCTAGAGAGCACACCCATGGGCCCGATCTCAATCGTCTCAGCCCACGGCAGTAGGTCACGCCTGAAGTTGACCCTCACGCGTCGTCGGGCAACCTTCCCTCGGCATGCGCCGCCGTGAGTTTGGTGTGCCCCGGATAGCGCACATCCTCGATCAGTTGCTGCATGACCGGCGTCGGTTTCGTCGTGAACTGCGAGACGGTGATGGTAACGACGAAGTTGATGATCATGCCGACGGTGCCGAATCCGGTCTCTGGGATGTCGAAGATCCCGGCACTGTTGCCATAGATATCGATGGTCCAGATCTGGTAGGTCAAAGTTGTCCCTAGACCGGCGATCATCCCGGCGGTGGCCCCCGCTGCCGTGCACTTCTTCCAAAAGATCCCCAACACGAGGATCGGGAAGAAGCTGGCGGCGGCGAGGCCGAATGCGAGCGCCACCACCTGCGCGACGAATCCGGGTGGGTTGATGCCGAGGTATCCGGCGACCACGATGGCCCCTGCCATTGCGATGCGTCCCACCATGAGCTGCTGCTTGTCGGTGGCCTGAGGGTTGATCTTCTTGTAATACACGTCGTTGGCCACCGAGGATGAAATGACCAAGAGCAGGCCCGAGGCCGTCGAGAGCGCCGCAGCGAGACCGCCGGCTGCGACGAGTCCGATGATCGGCGCGGGCAGGCCGGCAATTTCCGGAGCGGCCAACACCACGATGTCGTTGTTGATGATCAGCTCGTTGGCTGCATCGGCGGTTCCGGCGATATTGATCAATCCATCGCCATTCGCGTCGTTGAACTCGATGAGCCCGACGTCTTTCCAGGTGTTGTACCACCCCGGAGCCGCAGACTCCTGCGTGCCGGACAACTGATTCAGCACGTTGAACTTGCTGAACGCGCCGATGGCTGGGGCCGTCGTGTAGAGCAAGGAGATGAAGAACAACGCCCACAGCGCGGAGTAGCGGGCCGCCCGCACCGATTTGGCGGTGTAGAAGCGCACGATGACGTGCGGCAGCCCGGCCGTTCCAAACATCAGAGCCGCGGTGATCAGCACCATGTTGAGCCGGCTGGTTTGGGTGAACGCCTCGGTGTATGCCGCGATCCCCAAGTCCTGCTGTAGACCGTCGAGCTCGCTCAGGATCTCGCCGAAGCCGATTTGCGGGAACGGATTGCCGGTGAGCTGATTCGAGATCGCTACCGCCGGGATGATGTAGGCCACGATCAAGACGCTGTATTGCGCCACCTGGGTCCAGGTGATGCCCTTCATGCCGCCGAGCACGGCGTAGAAGAAGACGATGCACATCCCGATGACGATGCCGAGCGTTTGGTTGACCCCCAGGAAGCGCTGGAAGACCACGCCGACCCCGGCCATCTGGCCAGCGACATACACGAACGACACCACGATGGCGCTGACCACGGCCACCATTCGGGCGCTCTCTGAATATCGGTCACCAACGAAATCGGGCACCGTGTATTTGCCGAATTTGCGCAGGTAGGGCGCCAGCAGCAGCGCCAGCAATACATAGCCACCGGTCCATCCCATCAAGTAGACGGACCCGGCATACCCATTCTGTGAGAACGCGACGATCCCGGCGAGGGAGATGAACGAGGCGGCGCTCATCCAGTCGGCAGCGATGGCCGCCCCGTTGGCTGGAGCCGGGATGCCACCGCCGGCGACATAGAAGCCAGCGGTGTCGCTGACCCGGCTGGCATAGGCGATGTAGATGTAGATGCTGAAGGAGATGACGACGAAGACGGTCGTCCAGAGCTGCACTGAACTCATCAGTGGTGCACCTCGCTCTCGTACTCATCGATCCCGTACTCCTTGTCGAGTTTGTCCATCCGCCAGACGTAGACGGCAATCAGGAGCACGAAGACGATGATCGAGCCCTGCTGGGCAAACCAGAAGCCCAGCGGCACCCCGAGGAATGACACCTTGTTCAGGAAGTCAACGAAGAGGATGCCGGCTCCGAAAGAGACCAGAGCCCAGATAGTGAGCAAGATCGCCATGAGGCGAAGATTTCGGCGCCAATACTCTTGGCGTTGCTGGGCGTCCATCGGTCATCGCCTCCCACATTCGCGGCAGCGACTCCGGGTGTCGACACCTAAGACTGGTCTCCAGCATTCCAGAACTTGAGGATTCGTCAACAGGTAGTCTCACCAGTTGTGAGAAAGCGTCTGCCGGGTCAGCGACGACTGTTGTTGGCGGCGGTGCTCATGGTCTTCGGCGGGTGGCTGCCATGGCTGTACACCCCGGCCGGCACGATCAGTGGTATCCGGGGGGCTGGGCTGTGGGTTTTCTACTCGGCGCTGTTGGCGCTCGCTGGCGCGCTGCTCCCGCCGCGTTTTCGCAGCGCCGCAATGATCCAGGGCGTGCTCGTGGCCGCTGTTGGCATCGTGTTGCCGGTGTGGCAGGTATGGCGTGTGTTCGCTCTCGTCGGCACTGCCGGCTGGGCTCCCGGTCCAGGATTGGTGATGACTTTTGGCGGGGGTGTTCTCTGCGCGCTAGCCGCTCGCGACCTGTTTGCGGACCGCTCGCAAAAGTCGGCTGCAGAATAGGTCCGGAAGCGAGGCATCCAGCCCTGCCACAGGCCCTCAGCTGCGCGGGGCCTCAGTGGGTCGCTGTCGGGTCAGTTGGCGGCCTCGCACCGCTGGACCAATGCGGCCAGGTGCGACTCGGCATACCGGATGCTCACCGGCCCGTATGCCGCCCGAACCAGCCACGCCGTGGTGCCGGTCCAGGTGAGGCTCATGACCACTTCAGTGCCTGGTCGTATGTGTCGCATCGCATAGCTACCCGCGAGCAGGGTGGATGCGCCCCGCGTCTGCCAGGCGAAACCCTGCTCGGGGCGCCAGTCGGTGATCGTCCATAGCGCGGTCGGCAAGGGGGGCTGCTCGATCCGGTATGCCGGGTGTTCGCCGACGTCGTCCGCCTCGGCGGGCTCGGTGCGCACCTGCTCGATGGTCGGCGACCAGGTGGGCCATGCCGCGATGTCGGCCAGTACTGTCCACACCTCATGCGGTGGCACGGACGTCTGCGCGGTCGCTACCTCCGACATACCGGCCATGGTGCCATTGCACGCTCAGCCACTTGGCAGACTCAGGCCATGTCCGATTCGAACCAGGCGCAGCGGGTCACCGTCCGGGACGCCGAACCGACCCTCGACGCGGTCGCGTGCGCCGCGATCTATGCGCCCTATGTCACCGACACGACGGTCACCTTTGAGGAGACGCCCCCAGGGGCTGGCGACTTTTGTCAACGCATCGCCGCTGCTCAGGTCGAGCATTGCTGGCTGGTCGGTGAGGTCAACGATGTCATCGTCGGCTACGCGTATGCCGGCACGTATCGTCCGCGCGCGGCATACCGCTGGTCGTGTGAGACCAGCGTTTATCTGGAGCGTGACCGGCGCGGAAGTGGGATAGGCCGGGTGGTGTATCAGGCGTTGCTGGATCGACTCACCGAGATGGGCTACCGCATGGCGGTCGCTGGGGCAACACTGCCGAACGATGCCAGCCAGCGACTGCACGCAGCCCTCGGCTTCGAGACGATCGGAGTCTTTCGCCGGGTCGGCTACAAGTTTGACCAGTGGTGCGACGTGGCCTGGGTGCAACGCGACCTCAGCGCACAACCCTCAGAGCGGGTTCACTCCGCGGATTGAGGCGTCGATGAGTTGCACGGGGTGGAACAGCGGAACTCCGGCATCCAGATAGCGGCGGATTTGCAGCAGACAACCGGCATTTGAGGTCACCACGACATCAGGCTGCGTCGAGGCGATGTGCTCGGCCTTGCGTTGCCCCAGCTCAGCGGCCGCGTCGGGCTGCACCAGGTTGTAGATCCCGGCTGACCCGCAGCAGATGTCGGCTTCGGGGATGTCCATCACGGTCATCTCGGGGATGGCCGCGAGTACCTGCCTGGGCTGCTCGGTGATTCCTTGGGCGTGCGCAGGTGACAGGCGTCGTGATAGGCCACTGAGGCGGCAATGGGGTGTCGAGGGGCCTGTGGTTCCAGCTCGGCTAGCACCTCGGAAATGTCTTTTACCTTCGCGGCCAAGGCGACCGCGCGATCGGCGTAGTCGGGGTCGTCGCGTAGCAGGACCGCATACTCCTTCATGGCCGACCCGCAGCCAGCAACGGTGACCGCGATCGAGTCCACGTCAGCCGCTTCGAAGACGTCGATGATGTTGCGGGCGCGTCGTATTGCCTCCTCTTCGCGGCCCGCGTGCCCGGATAGCGCCCCGCAACAGCGCTGTTGCTTCGGCGCGACCACATCGCAGCCCTCAGCCGCGCACGGACAACCGGGGGAGCAGGGCCTCCATCGCCTGCAACCGCGCGGGCAGACGGTCACGCAGGCCGGTCCTAGCCAGCAACGTGCCCACGCCGAGCCGCTGATACGCCGCACCCAAGACCGCGGCCGGGCGCAGCCGCGCGGGGTAGGGGAACAGCGCGAAGATCAGCGCCCGAAAGGCACGCTCGCCAGGTGTGCGCTCCCAGTTGCGCTCGATCTGCGGCCGGACGGCTTCGAGGAGCTGGTCGTATTTGACGCCCGAGGGGCATGCGGTGACGCAGGCCATGCAGCCCAGGTAGGCATCGAAGTTGCCGACGAACTCTTCATCCATCGGCACCTCGCCAGCCTTGCCCATCTTCATCAGATAGATCCGGCCACGTGGCGAGTTGGCCTCCTGACCCTGGAGGATGTACGTCGGGCAGGTCGGCAGGCAGAAGCCGCAGTGCACGCAGTCATCGATCAACTCATCGCTCGGTTGTCGCAGCGCATCGAAGGCTTCGGTGGGCCTGTCAGCCATCAATACCACCCACCGAAACGTCCAGGGGCCAGGCGGGCAGCCGGGTCAAAAGCCGCCTTGATCCGGCGCAGCACCGCGAGGGTGGACGGTGGCTCGCCGAGCGCGTCGAGGTGTGTATCGACCTCGGGCGGTCTACTCCGGAGCAACACACTGGCACCCTGATGCTGCACGTGATCGCGCAGATCCGACATCGCGGCTGCATGCCCGCGCGCGTCTGCGCCGCTGAACCGAACGGTGTGTATGCCGAGGGCTGGGCTGGAGGCCAGGGCCACGTCGAGCGCGTGGTCCCCGCTGAGTCGAGTCGCCGCAGCAGCCACCGAGGGCAGATCGCTCGGCAGGCCGCAAATCCTGGCGACACTCTCACCCTGGCGCCCCTGGACCGCATCGGTGTGAGACTTCCAGGTCGAAGCCGCAACATCTGGCTCCAGCACGTCAGCATCGACCCCGTGCTCGCGCAATAGCGTGATGGCCTCAGCGCTGGCTGCCTCGACGTGCGCAGCGGACCCATCCAAACGGACGAGTAAGTCTTGCGACTCGCCGATCCACTCCACCGCTGAAGGCCCCAGCGGGCTGGCAGCCAAAGCGGCGCTGGCTGCCGCCGCCTGCTCGACGTCTGCGAGACCGGCAACAGTCACCGACGACTGCGGCCGGGGGTGCAATCGCAGCACGACCTCCGCGATCAGAGCCAACGTCCCCAACGACCCGTTCATCAATTTGGCTAGGTCGTATCCCGCGACATTCTTGATGACGTGGCCCCCGGATCGGGCGATGGTGCCATCGACCAAGACGAGCGTGACCCCGATGACCAGATCCCGCATACCCCCATAACTCAGTCGTGAAGGGCCGGAATCCCCAGTGGCCATCAAGCCGGCGATCGTCGCTCCACGAGCCGCCGCCGGTGGGTCGATCGCCAACCACTGCCCCGAGTCGGCAAGGTATGCCTGCAAAGCCTGCAGGGGAGTCCCTGCGCGCACCGAAGCCGTCATGTCCGCAGCGTTGTGTGTCAGCAATCCGCTCATCGCCGTGGTGTCCACGATGAGATCTGGATCTTCCACCCGGCCACCCCAGTCCAGCTTGCTGCCGCCGCCGCGAATCAGGATTGAGCCACCCGCATCGGCCAACAGATCCGCCGCGTCGCTAGGTGTCGTGGGCGCTTCGATCGTCATAGCCGCTCAATCAATCCGGCGGCCTCGAGCGGGTGCACCCGATACGGTCCCGGGCGTTCACCGCACAACCTCGGAGTCGGGAAGATCTTGCCTGGGTTCGCGATGCCGTCGGGGTCGAACGCGGCCCGCACCCGCAGCATCACCCCGAGGTCGTCTTGGGAGAACATCTTGGGCATCGAGCACGCCTTGTCGGTACCGACCCCGTGCTCACCCGTGATCGAGCCACCCATCTCGACGCACAACTCGGCGATCGCGGTCGACAACTCTTCGCCACGCTGCGCTTCACCCTCGATCGCCGCGTCATACAGCACCAGCGGGTGCAGATTGCCGTCGCCGGCATGAAAGACGTTCGCCAGGCGCAGGCCAGCCTCGTCCGCCATCTCCTGCATCCGACTCAGCACCTCGCCCAGTCGGGTCCGCGGGATCACCCCATCTTGCACGTAGTAGTCGGGGCTGATCCGACCCATCGCCGCAAAGGCCGCCTTACGCCCCTTCCAGATCAACGCTCGCTCGCGGGCGCTCTGCGCGATCCGCAGATGGGTCGTGCCGGCTTCGGTGCAGATCCGCTCCACCTCAGTGAACCCGTGCTCTACCTCGACCGGAGGGCCGTCCAACTCGACGACTAGCGCCGCTGCCGTGCCCAGCGTGTAGCCGGAGTTCACGGCCGCTTCGCTGGCTTCGATCGCAAGCGCGTCCAACATCTCGACCGCTGCCGGGATGATCCCGGCAGCGATGATGCCGCTGACCGCATCCCCTGCGGCCTGCGCGGAGTCGAAGTCGGCCACCAGTGTGCGTACCGCCTCTGGTATGCGGACCAGGCGCACCGTGATCGAGGTCGCGATGCCTAGGGTGCCCTCGGAGCCGATGACCACCCCCCGCAGGTCTGGCCCGACTCCTTCGGCACCGGCACCACCGACAGCCACGATCGAGCTGTCCGGAAGGACCACCGTCATGGCATGGACGTGGTTGGTCGTGAAGCCGTACTTGAGACAGTGCGCACCGCCGGAGTTCTCAGCGATGTTGCCGCCGATTGTGCAGACCGACTGGCTTGATGGGTCGGGGGCGTAGTAGAGGCCGTGCGCCGCGACCGCACGCGAAATGTCGAGGTTCGTCACGCCCGGCTCGACTGTGATCCGCTGATTGCCTACATCGACCTCACCGATGACGCGCATCCGCGACAAACTGATCACCACTCCACCGGTGACCGGCACGGCCCCTCCCGAAAGCCCAGTGCCAGCTCCGCGAGCGACAAAGGGCACACCTGCCTCAGCGCAGGCCGCCACCACGAACGAGACCTCGAGAGTAGATTCCGGCAACGCCACCAACGCCGGAACAACCCGATACCCGGTGAGCCCGTCGCACTCGTAGGTGCGCAATTGCGTGCGGTCGGTGATGACTCGTTCCGACGACAGTTCGGCTCGCAATCGCCCCGCGAGGGCGGCCAGCAGATCCGAGGCTCGAGTGCGCGCCGGCTCCAGCGTGGTCGAAGCAGCACGAGCCATTGCTCATCCTTCCGCTGGCCGGGCAGTTGGCTACGACGTTATGCCACTGCGAACTGATCCGCCCGGTATCACGGGCAGATTCTTTTCCTCTTCCCTGGTGCGGGCCCGATTCGCGGGCCTCGAACAGTGGCGGTGCAGCGTGACGACTACTCGGCAATGCCTGGCTGGAGTCGACCCGGCCCCACGGCTGCCTCGCCGGGTGCCCGCCATGGTCACTGCGGCCGTCGCGCTCTTCATCGCGCTCGGCCAATCCGGCAGGGCCTAGTCGAAGTCGTGAAGCCGCACGGACAAGCAGGTCACGCAGCCCTCCAGCTTGATGAACTCACTGATCGCCACGGCCACGACGGTTAACCCGAGTCCACGGAAGACCTCGGCGCTCACGGGCGCCTGGTCAGACATCAGCACGGTCCGTGGGCCCAGGGCGACCACGTGCGCCCCCTCTGGCTCAGGCACCGACACGAACGATGGCCAGAAGTCAGGGTCATCGACTAATGGCTCGTAGCCGACGACGGTGCCATCCGGCAGTGCCGTGACCTGGCTCTTCAGGTGCAGCGTCTTGCTCAGAGGCACCGGCACAACGCCGAGGTCAGCCGTGTTCAGGTGATACGCGAGGGCTGCAGCCCCGGCGTCGCTAGTGCGTCCCCCGACCCCGACGTATGCCGTGTCGCCCATCTTCAGCACGTCGCCGCCGTCGAGGGCGATGTCACCCCCGAGGGGAGCCTCAGCGAGATCAACGACCCGCAGACCTTGGGCCAGGGCAGCCGCTCGGGCACCCTCGATTTCCGGTATCCGCGAGGGTGCTCCCGGTGCCGTGATCACCATGAGATCGTTCGCGATGACCATGGCGTCCTCGATGAACACACCGTCCGGACAATCTGGCGCGGGCTCGACCTCGTGGGTGGTGTATCCGGCACTCCGCAGCGCCTGGACATACCCCTCCCATTGCTGCAGTGAGAGATCGACATCCACATCGTCGCTGCGCTCGACATGAGTCACCAACCCGTGCGCCAGCTGGGGACTGGGGCGTCGGACAAAGGCAGACTGGGGGCCGCCGGCAAGCCTCACGATGAGCGCACCTAATACTCCCCGCCGCCAGCATCGACACTGCCTACCCGGGGCCCGAGCTGTCTCAGACGCGCCCGTCGACTGAGCCGGATCACCGGGCGAATCAGCATCTCGATGCTGCCAAGCAGAAAGAGCCACGAGCCGGCATACGCCGTTGAGTCGTTGAAGAACATGATGCTTCCAGAGATGAAGAAGACCGCGATGAACCCGTCGTTGAGGATCGACAGGACTTCAAAGCGCTCATTGATGACCAACTCCTTACGCGTTAGACGCAGATCGTTGTCGGCGGGATCGGTGGCCATCAGCCAAGGCTCTGCGTGAGTTGGGCGGCCCCGTCGATCAGGCGCACCTGCGCGTGGGCGCCGTTGACCAAAGGCATGAAGGGCGCAACATGGCCGCAGTCGACGTCGGCGACGATTGGGATGTCGAGTGAGCCGAGGGCGTCCATGACGGCCTCCGCCTGGGTCATCCGCGCATCGTTCGGGGCCTTGGTTCGGGCCACGAGCACCGCATTCGCTCCCTCGAAGCACCCAGCCAAGCGCATCCCGTGCAGGTTTCGACAGATGGTGTAGGCGTTGTCCTCGGCCGCCTCGACATAGACCAACGTCCCTTCAGGAGCCTGCTTGCGCACGAATCTCGGCACATCGCCCAACGGGCTGCCGATGACGTTGCTGATCGTTTCGATGCACCCACCGATCAGCCGACCCTGCACGTGCAGGTCGCCGTCTTCGTCCAACCGGCGCCAGCCGCCTTTGGCGTCCAGTTCCAACTCGGTGGCCCTGGGCTCGATCCGCCAATCGGTATGGGCGTCGCGGCGGTATCGGCCCGGTGGCATTTGCGCAAAGGTCGTGCCGGGTGCCATGGCGGCGATGTCCAACCACGAGACGAAGCCGTCAGCCGGGCGGTAGGGGGTGTCCATCAGGTTGTTGCCATGAATCGTGGCCACGCCAGCTGTCAGCGTCAGCGGTGTGATCAGGGTGTCGATGTCGGAATACCCGATCACCCAGGTGGGCTCCGCCGCAGCGATGGCCCCCCAATCAAGCAGGTGGAGGACATCGATGGCGGTCTCTCCGCCGTAGGGGGGCACGATGGCTCTGATGGTGGGATCGGTCAACATCGTCATCAGCTCGGCGGCCCGCTCGTCGGCCGGTGCGCTCACTGGCCCGGGCACGTCGTCCCTGGTGTCCAGGCAGTTGCCCAGCACCACGTCATACCCCCGCCCCGCGACAGTCGCGACGGCGAAGGTCAACCGAGAGCGGATGTTCGCCGGGACGCCTGCCGACATGGCGGTCACCCCGACGCGGTCTCCGCGGCGCAACGGTGCTGGGAAGCGCACAACCATAGATACAACGTAGTCTGCGCCCCGAGCCTACGCAGCAGGCGCCGTTGAGTCGTGTTCGGCAATCGCCGTGCGCCAGCGCCGTGTGATGGGATGGCGCGGTGACAGCCACCTCGCGGGTCCCAGCCCTGCCCGCTGGCGTGCCCTCGGCCAGCGCCGCAGCCATTGAGGCCACCTTGGCCGCAATGTCACCGCAGCTGCGGACCACCTTTGTGCTGCGCGCCCAGCGCCGCTGGGTCGAACTGCTCGACGGACTCAACGTCTATCCCGACCCGACCGCAGTGGCCGGTCGCGCGCTGGAACGGGCTGCGGTGGCATACGCCGCTCGGGATGAGGATCTGCACACCCTGGATGAGCGGCGACTTTTGGAGCCCGACTGGTTTCAACAATCGTCCATGGTGGGTTACGCAGCTTATGTCGAGCGGTATGCCGCGGCCGGCACCGGGCTGCGGGGGGTGGCTGATCGGGTCGATCACCTCCGCGATATGGGTATTACGTATCTGCACCTGATGCCGTTGCTGCAACCGCGGCCAGCACCGAACGACGGGGGGTATGCCGTCGCTGACTACCGCACGGTCCGCCCCGATCTGGGCACGGTTCAGGATCTGCGCGACGTGACATCCGTGCTTCGGAACAACGGCATCAGCCTCTGCCTGGACTTAGTGCTCAACCATGTCGCGGAGGAACACGCCTGGGCCAGCGCGGCACGAGCCGGAGACCCGCATTACCGGCACTACTTCTATGTCTACCCCGACCGCACCGAGCCCGACGCCTTCGAAGCCACTCTGCCTGAGGTCTTCCCCGAATTCGCACCCGGCAACTTCACCCGCGATGAACAGTTGGACGCCTGGGTGTGGACGACGTTCAACTCCTACCAGTGGGATCTGAACTGGTCGAACCCCGACGTCTTTTGTGAGATGGCCGATGTCATCCTGTATCTCGCCAACCTCGGCGTCGACGTGCTGCGTCTGGATGCGATCGCCTTCACCTGGAAGCGCAAAGGCACCAACTGTCAGAACCAGCCTGAGGTGCATGCCCTCACGCAAGCGTTGCGGGCGCTTGCCCGGATTGCCGCCCCAGCCTTGGCTTTCAAGGCCGAAGCTATCGTTGGGCCGGACGATCTGGTGCACTACCTCGGTCGTGGCGTGCACCACGGCAAGGTCAGCGATCTGGCTTATCACAACGGCCTCATGGTGCAGATCTGGTCAATGTTGGCCAGTCGTGACGTCGGGTTGGCTGCCTATGCCTTGTCCAGGATCCCGCCCACCCCGACCTCGACTGCCTGGATCACCTATCTGCGCTGCCACGACGACATCGGCTGGGCGATCGATGACCGCGACGCCGCGGCCGTGCAGCTCAACGGATACGAGCACCGCAACTTCCTGTCCGAGTTCTACTCTGGCGAGTTCGACGGGTCATTCGCCGACGGTGTGGTCTTCCAACACAACCTGGAGACGGGCGACAAGCGGATCAGCGGGACGGTGGCCAGTCTTGCCGGAGTG
>JBBSNC010000004.1:0-27320 GCA_038232855.1 Actinomycetales bacterium | reverse complement strand
CCGGGCATCTTCGGATGGTCCGGTGGGAAGGGCATTTCACCTAGCCCTCGACCGCAGTCGGCTTCCCATAGCGCGAGCGCTGGCCCCAGATCTGCGGGGTCGGCGTGCAGGGCGCCCCAGTGGTCGCCCACGTCGGCGAGATACTGAGCAGCGTTGTACACGGTCCAGGTCATGGGCCCGACCTCAGGCAAGTCTCCCCAGGCCACAGCGGCAGACACCGGGGCACCCGGCAGCGGGCGCGGGCTCCACACGGCGGCCAAGGTCCGGTCCCGGCATGCCTGATTGAAGTCGACGAAGATCCTGTCGCCGCGCTCCTCCTTCCACCAAGCCGACGTCACCAGCGTCGGCATACCCCGCTCGAGCTCGCGCGCAATGGCGATCACCGCGTGACGCACCGTCAAGAACTCCCAGCGCGGGTCGATCGCGGCATGCACATGCACCCCCCGACTTCCGGTGGTCTTCACGAAGGGAGTCAACCCCAGCCCGCGCATGATCTCGCGCAAGGCCAGGGCGACCTCGACGATATCGGCGAACGTGCGACCGGGCTGCGGGTCCAGGTCGATTCGAATTTCGTCCGGATTGTCGTTGTCGGCGGTGCGCACCGGCCAGGGGTGGAAGGTGATGGTGCTCATTTGCACCGCCCACAGCACGGCGGCAATCTCGTCGAGCACAAGTTGCTGATGCTGGCGTCCCGAGGGATAGGTGCACGTAGTGGTGCGGATCCAGTCCGGCATGCCTTTGGGTGGGTTCTTCGAATAGAACTCTTCGCCCGTGATCCCACCGCGGAAGCGCTGCAGCGTGACCGGCCGGTCTGACACTGCGCGCAGGAAGGCAGGCGCCACCGCCTGGACGTATGCCGCCAGGTCGGCTTTGGTCAGCGCTGGCCCGTGATCGCTGGCCGGCCAGATCACCCGGTCCGGGCTGCTGAGGCGAACGGCGCGTTCCTGGCCCTGCGGCCCGGGAACAGTGAGCACGATCGGCGTGGCCATCCCCTCAAACTACCGTGCCGCGGGCCACGCTCGGCGGGAAGATGACGGGCTGAATCGGTGTTAGGAGGCATATGAGTGATAAGAAGCGCGAGGACTACGCCGTCACCAAGTCAGAGCAGGAGTGGCGCGAGCAACTGAGCCCGGCGGAGTATGACGTGCTACGCAAGGCTGGAACCGAGCGGCCGTTCGTCGGCGAATACACGGACACCAAGACCGAGGGCGTCTACAACTGCCGCGCCTGTGGCTACGAATTGTTTCGCAGCGACACGAAGTTCGAGAGCCACTGCGGCTGGCCGTCGTTCTACTCCCCGTTGGCCGAAGGTCGCGTCGAATACGTCAAAGACCGCGCGTTCGGCCGCACCCGCACCGAGGTCCGCTGCGCCAACTGCGGCTCGCACTTGGGCCACGTCTTCGAAGGTGAGGGCTACGACACCCCCACCGATCAGCGGTATTGCATCAACTCGATCAGCATGGAGCTCTCCACTGAGTAGCCAGAAGCTCAGGGCGCGTTGGTGATGAAGGCCGCGATGGTGACCTTAGGGCCGGTGTAGAAGGGGACCTCTTCGCGGACATGCATGCGTGCGCGGGTGTTGCGTAGTTCCCGCATGAGGTCGACGATGCGGTGCAGTTGATCGGCCTCGAAGGCGAGAATCCACTCGTAGTCGCCGAGCGCGAAGGACGACAAGGTATTGGCTCGTACGTCGCCGTAATCCTTGGCTGCCAGACCATGCTCGCGTAGCATCGCACGACGCTCACCTTCATCCATGACGTACCACTGATACGAGCGAACAAAAGGATAGACGCACAGGTAACCGCCGGCCTCTTCTCCTGCCAGAAAGGCCGGGACGTGACCCCTGTTGAACTCGGCCGGGCGGTGCATCGCCACTTGCGACCAGACCGGCTCCAAGTGCGTGCCCAGTGCCGTGTGACGCAGCATGTGGTAGGCGTCCTGTAGGCCCTCCACGCTCTCGGCGTGCCACCACACCATGAGGTCAGCGTCGGCTCGGAACCCGGAGACATCGTAGAAGCCACGGGTGTCGACATTCATACTCGCCAAGAGGTCGACCATGCGATCCACCTGACCAGGCATCGACTCCCGGTTCTTCCCTAAGGGTGTCGCAACGCGAAACACCGAATACATGGCATAGCGGATTCCGGTATTGATCTCCTCGACTTCATCGGCGGACGGGTGAGACGGCGCAGCGGCGGTGGGCGGCTGATCGTGGGAGGCCATGCTCCTATTGTGACTGAGCCACGCGTGCGGCAGCAGCCTGGCCCGACGCAATACATGCAGGTATGCCGACTCCTTGGTAGGTGGCACCGCACACGGCGAGACCGGGCACGCCAGCGATCGCTTGATCGAAGGCAGCAACTCGTTCCACGTGCCCCACTGCATACTGCGGCAACGCACCGCCCCACCGTTGCACGTGAGCGTCGACAGCCTCCGGCACGGCCTTGCCCAGGATTGTTTCCAGGTCTGCTCGGACGGCCGCCACCAGGTCTGCGTCGTCACGATGCAGTTCATGCTCGGCTCGGTGCCGCCCCAACGAGGCACGGAGCAGGATGATCCCGTCCGTGTGCGCTGCCGCCGCATCGTTGACCCACCCCCACTTGTTGCTGCTGAACGTGATCGCTTTGACGCGCATGCCCTCCACCGGCGGCACCAGCACACCTGAGCCAGAGGGCAGGAGCCCAGGGATGGCTGGCAGCGCCATGGTCACAATCGCCATCGACGCCGTCTGGACCCCGGCCAGTAGCGAACTGGCCGCCGGCGCCACCTGATGCAGCAGCCGTGAGGCTGCCGCCGGAGGGGTCGCGATAATGACACGGTTGACCCCGATGAGGCTGGGGTCGGGTAGGGGCCCGGTGACGACCTCGAAGCCGCCCCCCTCGCGGTGCCGAATCTCGCGCGCGGTCACCCCGGTCACGATGCGCACCCCGCGGTCACGCAACCGCAGCGCCAACCGCTCAGGACGCCGGTGCACCCCACCGCGCAACCCGGCAAAGACTGGTGCCACCTGTATGCCTGGTTCCGGCAACGCGGCCCGGGTGGCACGCGCAGCAGCGAGCAGTGACGTGCCGTGGATGTATGCCGGCAGCAGAGCAGGCAGCGCCGCGGCCAGTGACAGCTCTCGGGCATGTCCGGCATACACCCCCCCAAGCAAGGGCTCGATCAACCGATCGACGACAGCATCGCCGAGGCGCTCAGCCACAAAATCACCGATCGAGATGTCGGTTCCGGGCGGCGTCGTCGACGGGAGGCTCTCTGCTGCGACCCGAGCGATCTCTGCCGGGCTGAGCAGCGGGCTCAGCGAATCGACCTCGCTCGGGATGCCCATCATCGTGCCAGCCGGCAACCGGTGCAAGACTCCCCGGCTCCACACAGCGGCCTGAGCGGTCTGCGGGTGAACAATCTCTTCTCCCAGGCCTACCTCGTCGATCAGCGCCAAGGCCTCCGGGCGCCGAGCCAACAACGATTCTGCGCCGGAGTCAACCTCGACACCAGCGACCCGGACGGCGCCGATCTTGCCGCCGAGACTTGGCGACCCTTCAAGCACGGTGATCTCGGCGCTGGGATCAGCTGTGGCTAGAGCCCATGCGGCGCTCAACCCGCTGATCCCACCACCGATTACGACATAGGTATGACCCACCTACAGGAAGCGACGGATTGGCTCGCGGTCGGCCTCTGCCTCTGCATCCTCCATAGTGCGCACCGTTTCATCTTCGTGCACTGCCTCAGACGCCGGGGTGGAGAAACTCCCCTCCGTATAGTCGTAGTCGATCTTGTTGCCGTCCTCGTCATACCGCTGATACCACGAGGTGTACTCCTCCGAACTGGAGTCGAAGTCGACGCCGGCACCCCGGCCCTCCTCGGCCTTGCTCACCGAGATGCCGAACTCGTCACCATGCGTGCGGACACCGCCTTTCACTGCCTCGTCGAGGGCGTGCTCGCTGTAGCGATGTCGGATCATCATCGGATCGGTCTTCAGATCCTTGGCGAACGCGAAGAGCATCATGAACAGCACGAGCGAGAAGGGCAGGGCCGAGACGATGAAGAGGTTCTGCAGCCCGTCCAGGGCTTGATCGCCGCCGATGAGCAACATGACGATCGCGATCCCAGCCAGCAGCACGCCCCAGAAGATGATCACGGGCGTGTCGGGGACGGCCTTGCCGCGTTGCGAGAGCATGCCCATCACCAGGGAGCCGGGGTCGGCGCTGGTGATGAAGAAGACCGACAACATCAGTATCACTACCACCGAAGTGACCCCGCTGGCCGGCAGAGCGTCTAACATCAAGAACAGCATGTCCTGCGGAGATTCCGCGCCGCCGATATCGGCCACGCCATCGGACTGCAGCTTCATGGCGGTGCCGCCGGAGATCGCGAAGGCCAGGAAGCACACCAGGGTCGGAGCGAGCAGCACCACGGTCACGAACTCGCGCAGGGTGCGGCCACGGCTGATCCGGGCGATGAAGATACCGACGAAGGGCGTCCAAGAGATCCACCACGCCCAGTAGAAGACGGTCCACGCGTTGACGAAGTCACCTGCCTCGGTGCCCCGCGAGGAGGACCGGCCCATCATCATCGGAAGGTCGCGGAGGTATTCGATCAGCGCCGAGGGCACGAAGTTGAGCAGGAACAGGGTGGGGCCACCGATGAAGATGAAGAGCCCGAGCAGGACCGCCAGCACCATATTGGTGTTGGACAGCCACTGGATTCCCTTGCCGATGCCGCTCACCGCCGAGGCGATGAAAGCAACGGTCAAGACGCAAATGATGCCGATGATCGCTGCGTTGCCCAAGGGGCCGACGCCGCCGACGATCTCGACTCCCCGGCCAATCTGTAGGGCTGCAATACCTAGGCTGACGGCGGTGCCGAACAGGGTGGCGATAATGGCAAAGATATCGATGACCTTGCCTGCCGCTCCGCGGGCATGTCTGGCCCCGAACAACGGCTCCAGGATGCTGGACATCAGCGGCACCCGCCCGCGGCGATAGGCTCCGTAGGCCACTGCACCACCCACCACGGCATACATCGCCCAGGCGTTCAGTCCCCAGTGATAGGTCGTCTGCGCCAAGGCGGTGTGCATGGCCTCCAAGGTCTCGGGCTCCACCGTGTTCGGGGGTGGAGTGAGGTAGTACGTCATCGACTCATAGGATCCGAAGAACAAAAGTCCGACGCCCATCCCCGCACTGAACAACATGGCCAGCCACGATGCCCGGGTGTATTCCGGCTTCTCGTCGTCCAGGCCCAGTTTGATCTTGCCGAGGCGCGAGAAGCCGACGATGAGCATGAAGAGCACCGCGATGATGGCGAAGATGTTGAACAGCCAGCCGACGTTGGTTACCACCCAGGCCAGCGCGGTGTCGGAGGCGGACTGCAACCCGGCGGTGTTGCTCACGCCCCACGTGATGAAGGCGACGATGACGACTGCGGTGACGCCGAAGACGACCTTGTCGGTGCTGTAGCGGACCCGTTGGTCCTCGATCGAGACGCCGGGCACCAGTGCCGGGTGTATGCCGTGCGGATAGTTGATATCGTGCACGACTTCCTTGGTCTTACGCCCGGCCCCTCTTAGTTTCGGGAGCTTAGAAGGTGGCGACTCCTCAGCTCGCTTGTGATCCTCGGAAGGGCTCTTATCGGGCATGGGGGACCTCGCAGCCGAATCGCGTTGAATCGCCGACGACCTTGCCGACAACCCAGCAGTCTACCGAAACCAGGCCGAGGATGTGTCGTATGTCACATGAGGTCGAGACTGTGGACAAGGTCAACGACCCGCGTCAGGACCTCCGGATCCGTCTCTGGCAACACCCCATGGCCAAGATTGAAGATGTGCCCTGGCGCGTTCTTACCCTCTGCGACGATTCGTCGCACTTCGGGCTCGAGGGCATCCCAGGGCGCAAACAGCAACGCCGGGTCCAAGTTGCCTTGAACCGCATACTTACCCTCGGTCTGCTCTATTGCCTGGGGCAACGAGGTGCGGTAGTCGACGCCGATGACGTCGGCACCCGCGCCGGCCATATCGGTGAGCAGATGGGACGTGCCGACGCCGAAGTGGATACGCGGCACGCCAGATGGCTCCAGCGCTTGCAACACAGCCTGGCTGTGCGGCTCGACGAAACGTAGATAGTCCGCCCTGGACAAGAAGCCGGCCCAGGAGTCGAAGAGCTGAATGGCACTGGCCCCCGCGGCGACCTGCACCTGCAAGAAGGCGATCGAGATCTGCGCCAACCGGGTGCACAGCGCGTGCCAGAGCGCTGGATCGCCATGCATCAACGCTTTCGTCCGCTCGTGGTTCTTCGACGGGCCACCCTCGATCAGGTACGACGCGAGCGTGAACGGGGCTCCGGCAAAGCCGATGAGCGGTGTTGCACCCAATGCCGCCACGATCTGCGAAACAGATGTGTCGATGTCCGTAATCATGTCTGGAGTCAACGCAGGCAGTCGATCCAGATCCGCGGCGGTCGCAATCGGGTCGGCGACGACCGGACCTACCCCAGGCACGATGTCAATGTCTACTCCCACAGCCTGCACCGGCACCACGATGTCGCTGAAGAAGATGGCTGCATCCACCCCGTGCCGCCGCACCGGCTGCAGCGTGATCTCAGTGACCAAATCCGGGGTGCGACATGCCGTGAGCATCTCCACCCCTTCGCGCAGGGCCCGATACTCCGGCAACGAACGTCCTGCCTGACGCATGAACCACACCGGCGTGTGGCCCGGCCTCTGCTGTCGCGCTGCCCGGAGAACGGGGCTTTGAGCCGGATCAGCAGTTTTCGTCTCGCTCACCGATTGATCCTCGCACGCACCTCGGCGTTTCGATCCGCCGCCTCGCGTCGTCCCGGGCCTACTCTGTCAAGGTGGTCAGCCGCATCCCGGTCAAGCGCAGGCCGAACGCCGACAGCGGGGCGTCGCATGACGCTGCCGCTTTTGCCCGCGTGCTGGATTCGCTGTGGGCGGCCACCATGCGCCCCGAGTTGACCATCGAGGAGGTACCAGCCCCGACGCGCTTGGCTCCGCATGCGGTCGCGTTGGCCGGTGAAGTACTACCAGGCGGGGAGAGCCACGAGCATGATGAGGATCCGATCGCGCTAGGCCGCTTTGTCCTACTCTTCGACCCCGCCGAGCCAGAGCCGTGGGAGGGCAGTTGGCGGGCAGTCACTTACGCCAAAGCCACCATGGAGCCAGAAGTCGGCGGAGACCCCATGGCCGGCGAAGTCGGTTGGTCCTGGTTGACCGACGCTTTGCTGGCCCGGGATCTGCGGTGGGGAGCCGAAGCCGGCACCGTGACCAGTGTGTCCTCAATGAGTTTCGGAGCTCTGGGCGACCGTGAGCCCACCGTCGAGCTAGAGATCCGTGCGTCGTGGACTCCGCTGGTGCAGGATGCGGCCCGTCTGGACGCGCACATTCAGGCCTGGGGAGACCTCCTCTGCACGATCGCCGGGCTGCCCCTGCTACCCGAAGGCGTGGTCGCGTTGCCTGGAATTCGTCGCTAGCGGTGGATCCCGAGGAGACGCCCGAGCACGAGCCCGAAGTCTTTGACATGCTCGCTGCGCCAGGCGACGGCATACCCTCTGTGGTGCACGACCAGGCCGGTCTCGATGAGGTCATTGCTGCGGTGCGTCGGGGCACTGGCCCGATCGCCATCGACGCCGAACGGGCCTCGGGCTACCGCTATGGGCAAGACGCCTACCTGGTGCAACTGCGTCGCCACGGCAGCGGGACGCATCTGATCGATCCATTGGGCTGCCCGGACCTGTCCACACTGGGCGAGGCTTTGGCCGACGTCGAGTGGGTGCTGCACGCCGCCACCCAAGACATACCCTGCCTCGCCGATCTCGGTCTACGACCGCGCCTGCTGTTCGACACCGAACTCGGTGCACGGCTCGCCGGGCTGCCCCGGGCTGGCCTCTCCGCAGTGCTGGAGTACTACCTGGGGGTCAGCTTGGCCAAGGAGCACTCAGCGGTCGATTGGTCGACCCGACCATTGCCACAGCCGTGGTTGCTGTATGCGGCTCTGGACGTGGAACTGCTCATCCCCCTGCGGGACCGGATGGCACGAGACCTGCAGGAGCAGGGAAAGGCAGACTGGGCGAAGCAGGAGTTCGATGCCCTGACGCGCTTCAGTGGGCCGAAACTCAAGACCGACCCGTGGCGACGACTCGGTGGCGCATCCAAACTGCGTAGCCGTCGAGCCGCTGGTGTGTTGCGAGAGGTCTGGCAGACCCGAGAAGATATCGCCGCGCGTCGAGATGTCTCTCCTGGCCGGATCGTCCCCGATGCAACCGTGGTCGAAGTCGCTGCGCGCGCCCCGACCGACGCCGCCTCGTTGGCCACTGTGAATACGAAGGCCGAGAAGAGTCCGGCTCGTCAACGCCGGGCCACGCAAGGACTACGACGACACGAGAGCGAGTGGCTGGCTGCGGTTGCCCGTGCTGCCGCTCTGCCAGAGACCGACCTTCCGGTGTTGAATCAGCGCGCTGAGGGCCCACCGCCAGCCCGCGCCTGGGCAGACCGAGACCCTGAGGCAGCCGCGCGCCTCGAGGCTGCGAAGCCGCTGATGAAAGCCCTGTCCATGACGCATGACATCCCGGTCGAAAACTTGTTGACCCCAGAGGTGTTGCGTCGGGTGTTGTGGGAGCCCCCCCAGGTTGCGAGCCTCGTCTCTGTGGAGGCTTCTTTGGCCGCTCTGGACGCTCGGCCGTGGCAGCGGGAACTAGTCGCGCCGGTCATTGTCGAGGCCATTCAGAACCCCGCGAGCGCCGTCTAGGCAATATCTCATATGTGATCTAGTCTGCTCCCATGACCGAGCCCTATCTGTCCCGCATCGGCACTTTGATCCGCGATGCGCGCCGTCACAAGAGCCTGACCCAATCCGAGTTGGCCGGGTTGCTCGGCACCAGTCAAAGCGCGGTGGCCCGCATCGAGCAGGGCAAACAGAATCTCTCGCTGGAGATGCTGGCGCGGATCGGCGAGAGCCTCGACTCGGAGATCGTCTCCGTCGGCAGCGCGGTCCCCCAGAATCTGCGCATCACCGGGGGTGTCAAACTCGCCGGTGAGATCAACGTCCGCACCTCCAAGAACGCCGCAGTGGCGTTGCTGTGCGCCTCGTTGCTCAACAAGGGCCGCACCACGCTGCGCAACTTGGCCCGAATCGAGGAAGTCAACCGGATCACCGAGGTGTTGACCAGCATCGGTTTCAAGATCCGCTGGTTGCCAGACAGTTCGGACCTGGAGATCATGCCGCCCGCCACAATCGATTTGGCCGGCATGGACGAGGCTGCCGCTCGTCGCACCCGGACGATCATCATGTTTCTCGGACCCCTGATGCACGAGCTGGATCACTTCGAGTTGCCGTATGCCGGAGGCTGCGACCTAGGGACGCGCACCGTCGAGCCACACATGATCGCTCTTCGGCAATTCGGGGTCGATGTCGTCGCCACCACCGGGGCATACAACGCGACGATCGACAAGAACAGACGTCCGAAGAAACCCATTGTGCTCACCGAACGCGGCGACACCGTGACAGAGAACGTGCTGCTCGCGGCGGCACGGCATACCGGTCAGACCGTCATCCGCAATGCCTCCTCGAACTACATGGTCCAAGATCTCTGCGTGTTCCTTCAGGCGCTCGGGGTGCAGATCGACGGCCTGGGCACAACCACGCTGACGGTACGCGGGGTCGAGCACATCGACATGGACATCGAATACTCCCCGTCCGAGGACCCGATCGAGGCGATGAGCCTGCTCTCGGCTGCGGTCGTGACCGGCAGCGAGATCATGATTCGCCGGGTGCCGATCGAGTTCATGGAGATCGAGTTGGCTGTGCTGGACACGATGGGGCTGCGTTATGAACTGAGCGAGGAGTACACCTCCGCCAATGGTCACACCCGACTGGTTGATCTGCAGACGATTGAGGGTCCGCTGCACGCGCCGCTGGACAAGATTCACCCGCTGCCGTTCCCGGGTTTGAACATCGACAACCTGCCGTTCTTCGCGATCATCGCGGCCTGCGCCGAAGGGTCATCGATGATTCACGACTGGGTCTATGAGAACCGGGCGATCTACCTGACGGAGCTCACCACCCTCGGCGCCAAAGTCCACCTGATGGATCCGCACCGGGTCATGATCGAGGGACCGACCAAATGGCGCGCCGGGGAGATCATGTGCCCGCCCGCGCTGCGCCCGGGCGTCGTGATCCTGCTGGCTATGCTGGCCGCCCCCGGGGTCTCGGTGTTGCGGAACGTCTATGTGATCAACCGCGGTTACGAGGACCTCGCGGCCCGACTGAACGCACTCGGTGCAGGTATCCAGACCTTCCGCGACATCTGAGCCGGCCGTGGCGTTCGCCTTTGAGCGCGACGATTCCGGCGGCGTCACAGTCATGCTCGATGGGCACCCGCAGTCCTACGTTCAACCGGGCGACCCAGGGCTGCTGGCGTTCGAATACGTCCAACATCTTGCCCTGGCGATCGACGTTTTGCCGCCTGGTCCGCTCGCGGTCACGCACGTCGGCGGGGCGGGATTGACTTTTGCTCGGTATGTCGAGCACACCCGCCCCGGTTCCCCGCAGATCGTCTTGGAGCCCGACGCTGCGCTGACTGAGGCGGTGCGCCTCGAGATCCCCCTGCCGCGACGACATCGGATCAGGGTGCGGCCCGTCGACGGGGCGCACGGTGTGTCAGCGCTGCGTGCGGACAAGGCCGACGTCGTGGTGGTCGATGCCTTCGCCCAGGGCCAGGTCCCTGCCCCGCTCACCACCACTGACTTCTTCGCGGATGTCGCCCGCGTCCTTCGCCCGGGTGGACTCCTGGCGATGAACACCTCCGATGAGCCTGGCCTTCGGCATACCCACGGCTTGGTCGCGACTCTGCGCGGCGAACTGCCGCATTGCGCGATCATCGCGCTGAGGGAGGTCCTGAAAGGACGACGCTTCGGCAACGCTGTGCTCGTGGCCAGTGGCCAACCCCTGGATGAAGCGGCCCTGGCCCGGCGGGTGGCCTCGGCCAACTTTCCGACCGGGTTGGTGTCAGTGGCCCAGACCACCCGGCGCGCTGCAGGTGCCCGCGCTTTCGGACCGCTTGGAGCACCCTCGCCTGCCCCGCCGGAACCCGGGTCGTGGCGTCGGCGCTGACTTTCAGGTCACGCGTACCGCCGACACGACGAAATGAAGCGGCTCAACAGCGCACGTGCACGACCGAGCCGGTCGTGGCGGGCGTTTCGTCGGCCGAAGCGCCGCGCCCGGTAGGTTTGGCCAAGCCCGCGCCTTGAGGGCAGACCACACGGATCGCGAGGAGCACGGAAGTGACTGCAACCGCCACAGGACATCGGGTGCTCAACAGCGCAGACAGCGCCTCATTTTATTCTCTGCGCCAACGCCCGACGTCTCGCGCCGAACGCTCCGCGATGGGCAAGGGGCTACGCAAACACGTGCCACGCAAGGCCATGGCGACCTGGGAGGCGCCGAGCGATCGCCCCGACCCGGTGACCCTGCTCAACAAGTCACACCGGGGACGCGTCGATGAGCTCGTCCCGGTCCGGGTGGGACGGATGATCTCCTCGCCTTACGGATTCCTGCGCGGCTCAGCCGTGGTGATGGCGCACGACGTGGCACAGTTGCCTTCCACCGGCATCCAGCCGGTGATCTGCGGCGACTCCCACTTGGGCAACTTCGGTTTCTACGGCTCACCTGAGGGCGAACTGGTTTTAGACCTGAACGACTTCGACGAGGCACACCCTGGTGGCTGGGAGTGGGACCTGCGCCGCTTGGTGGCCAGCATTTGGGTGGCCGGACGTGAGAACGGGCTGAGCGAAGACGCGTGCAGCGACGCCGTGCAGTCGTGCGTATCGGCATATCGAGGTGAAGTGCGTTTCTTGGCGCACGAGCCGCTGTTCATGCGCTCCTACAACCGGCTCGACGTCGGGCGATTGAGCGAAAGTGCCACCGAGAAGACCCTGCGCAAAGAGATCAAACGGTCCGTCAAAAGGGCCAAGAAACGCACCAGCGACCGGGCGCTGCCGAAGTTCACCCGTGAGCAGGACGGCGAGCGCCGGATCGTCGAGGAGCCACCGCTGATCCGGCGGGTCACCGACCGAAAGGCCGACCTGATCGGTTCAGGACTGGATCGCTATCTCGGCACGCTGGCCCCGCACTGGGCCAGGATGCTTGGCGGATACACCCTCCTAGACGTGGCGCACAAAGTTGTCGGTGTCGGCAGCGTCGGGCTACGCGCCTACGTCGCGCTACTCGAGGGCTCGTCGGCCGACGACGTGGTCTTTCTGCAGATGAAGCAAGCTCGACGCTCCGTGCTGGCGAAGTACGTGCACGGCGACTCAGCCTGGCACCATCATCAGGGTCAGCGGGTCGTGGAGTACCAGCAGGCACTACAAACCGTCTCTGACCCACTGCTGGGTTGGACCACAATGGACAACCGCCAGTACTACGTGCGCCAGTTCCGGAACATGAAGGGCACCGTGCCGCTGGACTCCATGGATGCCGGTGCGTTGGCAGACTATGCGGGCATCGTCGGACATCTGCTGGCCAAAGGGCACGCACGAACCAGTGGCGCCTCAATGATCGCCGGTTACGTCGGGAAGGGCCAGAACCTCGACCGAGCCTTCAGTGTGTTTGCCAGCAGGTATGCCGACCAGACCGAGCGTGACCACGCCACCTTGGTCAAGGCTGCTCGAGCCGGTCGAGTGCCGGTCGCTGACGGGGCGCTCGACTCGATGGGGTCGGCCTTCCGCCCAGGCGGTTGAGAGCCGGCCAGGGTCACGATGAGCACATACTTCGACCATGCCGGACCTATTGCGATGGCTCATCGCGGCTTCAACCGTCAGGGCCTGGAAAACTCGATGGTGGCATTTCAAGCAGCAGTTGATCTCGGTTATCGCTATCTCGAAACCGACGTCCACGCCACCAGCGACGAGGTGGCAGTGGCCGTGCACGACGACACGTTGGACCGCGTCACAGACTCGCGCGGCGCGATTGCAAGGTTGCCGTGGAGCGCTGTGGCCTCCGCACGTATTCAGGGGCAAGAGCCGATCCCCACGCTCGCTGAGTTGATGGACGCCTGGCCGGATGTGCGGTTGAACCTCGACATCAAAAGTGGCCAGGCCGTTCTGCCGACGGTGCGGTTGATCGAGCGTATGCGGGCGCACGACCGAGTCTGCATCGGCTCCTTCTCGAGCGCTCGACGCCGGGAGGTGGTGCGACGGCTCAGTCGCCCCGTGGCCACGTCGGCGGGCCAGATTGCTGGAGCAGGCTTCCTCGCTGGGACGCACCTGCCCAACCGAATCGGCAACGTGGCGGTGCGACGTTCGCTCAACGGTGTTGACGCCCTTCAGGTGCCCGTACAGCGCTACGGAGTTCCCGTCGTCACGAAGGCGGCTGTGGCGGCTGCCCACCGTGCCGGACGGGTCATCCACGTGTGGACCATCAATGACGTCAACCAGATGCACGAACTGCTGGATCTAGGCGTCGACGGTCTGATCAGCGATCGGGCTGATCTGCTGAAGACTGTGTTGATGGAGCGAGGCGTCTGGTCTTCGTAGCTACTCCCGAAGGATCGAATCGGTTCAGTTCGGCTGGTCACAGCCGGTGAAGCGCCACAACGACGCCTTGCCCCCAGAGTCCACGAACTCAAAGCCGCCACGAGTCGTCGTGATCCGACGCAACCCCGGTGTTTCCTCCTCCCACTTCGCGCCCTCGGCGAAAGTGAGATCGTCGGCATACACATGCGTGACCCCCAGGGCACGAACGGCCGCACACACCTGCGGGTCGGTTTGCCAACTGTCAAACTTCGCAGCGAGCAGCAGACGTTCGGGCGAACCAGCAATGGGGGTCAGCTGCGGATAGACCACCTGCACGTCACTGCGCGCCAACAGAAAGGGCAGTCCAGCGGTGGGTTCCCCCAACACCACGGCATCCGGCGGCAGCGTCTGAGCCGCTCGATCCACCATGTCGATCTCGTCTTCCTCGAGCATGGTGCCCCAGGCAATGGGCCAGTTCGAGTAGGTCGACGACATCACCTGGGTGTGCATCGACCAACGGAATCCGAAACTTAGAGCGCCAATCGCCACGACGAGGGCCAGCGCTACGACTGTTTGCGAGGTATGCCGCCAGGTGGCCACCCGCCGAACCACCCAGGCTCCACCCCCCGCAGCCAACACGATGGCCGGCACGAGCATGAGCTGATTGATGCGGGAGGCCTGGGTGTACCAAAACCCTGCCAAGATGCGCAGCGGATTCTCTGGCGGTCCAGCAGCCAACAGCGTCAACGCCACCGTCATCACTAGCGCCACCACTAACCACCCGGCCCGTTTGGAGCGCCAACTCACTACCGCGCCGATAAGCACCAGCAGGGTGGAAAAGGCATTGACTGCGGTGATGTCAAAGACATAGATCAAGGGGTGATCAATCAGCAGTGACTCCAGGCCCGGCAGATAGCTGTCTTGACCCCCGCGGGGATAGTTGATGATCGATTGCACAGACGGCGAGTCCAGCACGAGGTAGCCCACGCAGACGCAGATCGCGATGAGAGCTACCAGGGTGAAGATGATCGCCAACCGTCCTTCGCGCTGGCGCCGCCACCCGCGCACGCTGCGCCGAGCGACCAACACAATCACCAGCGGTGTCGCAAGCAGCGCCACGGAGAACGAGCCAGACCCGTGCGAGAGCACCACACCAGCCAGTGCGCCGAGCACGCCGAGGCCGTATGCCGTGTGCAGGCGCCAGCCGAGGTCGTGACGCAGCGCAGCAATCAGCAAGGCCAGCGTGCCGGGCAGGCAGGCCACGCTCAGCGCGAACGGCCACACGCCCAGCATGGACAGCGCCACCGCCGGAAAGGTGACATAGGTGCAGGCCAACACCGGGGTCAGCAGCGTCGGGAGTGCTTGCTTGCGCCAGACCACCCGGGATAGCGCGACCAGACCGCCGATCCAGATGACTGATCCGATCACAATGGAGGAAGAGTTGCCGGCCTCGGTGACGCGCTCGAAGCCGGGGGCGATAGCCACGATCGCATGCCACACCGTCGGGTAGTACGGGGCGATGGTGTCGGCATACAGGGGCGCCACCCCGCCGAGGCTCGAGGCGTTGCCAGTCTCTCGGATGAACCACATCGCGTTGAGGTGATAGATCGGATCCCAGGCTTGTGGCGGCTGGTTGGCTGCCCGCATACCGGACATCATCGAAGCGGCCAACACTCCCCCGCCCAGTGCCCAGGCAGCGGCCAGCCACACGCGTTCCGCGGGGCGTAGCGCTCGCTCGCCAGCCACTGCAGCCGCCGGTGTGCGCAGGGTGCCCAGGGCTGCGCCAATGCCCGCTGCACTCAGGCAGGCGCACACGGTGCCTACGGCAAACGTGATCAGAGACCATCGCACCCCAAGGAGGTCAGCGAGCACGGCACCCACACCGACCATCCCCGAGGTCATCGCCGGCGCGGCCCCCCACGCCACGACGCCACGGACTCCGAGCAATCTCAACACGCCTAGCCCCGGCAGCAGCCACATGGCGGCTAAGGCGACGATGCCCGGCAGCATCTGGGCCCAACTCATGCGGTGTCTTCGGTCATACGCGGCGGGTCTGCCCGCCACCAATGGTGACGCGCGGCACCCCGGTCCACAGGTCCTCATCAGTGATCTGCCGCCCGTCGAGCAGCAGTCGGACCCCGGGCAGATTGGCCGGTGCCAGGGTGGCGTAGTCGCTGTGATCGGCTTGGATGATCGCCATGTCTACTTGCTCACCCAGGTGGTAAGGCGTCCAGCCGAAGTCCCTCAGCTCGGAGTCTGCATACAACGGGTCGTGCACCATCACCTGTGCACCGCGCTCGCGCAGAGCCTCGATAGTGCCGAAGACACCCGAAAACGCGGTCTCTTTGACCTCCCCGCGATAGGACACCCCAAGCACGGCGACCCGCAGGTCCGCCAGTGATCCGAGCAGTTCCTCGGACCTGCTGACTGCATACTCCGGCATGGCAGCGTTGGCTTCGCGGGCGCTGCGCACGACGGTGGCGCCGGGGTCAGTCGAGAGATACAGGCGCGGATAGACGGGTATGCAGTGCCCACCAACCGCGATCCCTGGCTGGTGCAGGTGGCTGTAAGGCTGGGAGTTGCACGCCTCGATGACCCGTTGCACGTCGACCCCAATCCGGTCGGCGAACTGGGCGAACTGATTGGCGAGACCGATGTTGACGTCTCGGTATGTGGTCTCAGCCAGTTTGGCCATCTCGGCGGCCTCGGCGCTGCCCAGGTCCCAGACCCCGTTCGGTCGCGGCAGGTCTGCACGCTCATCGAAGGTCAGCACTGCGGTATAGAAGTCCCGGGCCGCTTGGCTGCCAGCCTCGTTCAGAGCACCGATGAGCTTGGGGTATCGGCGCAGGTCGGCGAAGACTCGGCCGGTGAAGACCCGTTCGGGTGAAAACACCAGGTTGAAGCCGTCTTCGCTGCCCTCGGAGAGTCCCGAGATTCGCTCGATCATCGGCTTCCATCGGCCCCGTGTGGTGCCCACTGGCAGGGTCGTTTCATAGCAAATCAGCGTGTCTGGGCTCAGATGCTCAGCCAGGCTCTGCGTCGCGGCATCCATCCACGAGAAGTCCGGCTGGTCGGTAACCTCGTCGACAAACAGCGGTACGACAACGACCACCGCATCCGCGCCCGGGATCGCCTCGGCATATTGCGTCGTGGCGCGCATGCGCCCGGCTGGGATCAGCTGCATGAGCTTGTCAGCCAACTGCTGCTCGCCGGGGAACGGCTCAAGCCCCCGGTTGACCAGATCAACCACGGCCTCGTCAATGTCCAGGCCGACCACGTGGTGGCCGGCATCAGCGAACTGGACAGCCAAAGGCAAGCCGATCTTGCCCAACGCGACGACCGCGATCTGCATACCGCTCCTGCCCACTTCGTGAATGCTTCGCCCTGCTCGGGTGTCCGACATCCCAACGAGGCGAGGATACGGGTCGGTTCCCCACTCAGGGTGGGACTCCTACCTTCGCCAGGTCACTCCACACTCTCGCGCTGCGCGCGAGAGTGTGGATACGGCAACAACAGCGGGCGCACGGTCGTGGCCGCTGTTGCTCACTTCACCTCAGAGCGCATCACGAAGCGCAGCCCGATCGCCATGGGGATGAAGATCCAGATCAGCGAAGTGACGCCGAGGTGTTGCCAGGCTTCGCTGGTCATCTGGTTGTCATAGAGCGGGATCGTCGCGAAGTTCACGTCTACCCACGGCTGGAGGTCGGCGAACCACTCTTGGAAGGCAGCCAAGGTGCCGAAGATGCCTGGCAGCACGAGGGAGTACACGAAGTAGCCCACAATGGCGCCTGGGGAGTTGCGGATGACGACACCCAGCATGAAGCCGATGGCCATCCCCAGCAGGTTGGCTAACACGATGAGCGCGAGCCCTCGGGCCGACAGGTCCCACACGGTGTCAACACCGGTGATCGCGGCGCCGAGGATGTTGCCGAGCGCGCCCACGCCCAGCGCAATGAGCATGCCTGCGACGCCAATGATGAGGGCGGCCACGGCCTTGGCTGTGATGACGCGGCCACGCCGGGGCACGAGGGCGTAGGTGCTCAGGGCGGTCCGCTGGCTGTATTCACCGGTCACCGAAAGGATCGCGATGATCGGCAAGATGACAGACATGGGTATGCCGACTGCTTGGGCGAAGGTGCCGTAGACGATGACCTCATCGGGGGCGAAGGCGATCGAGGCGGCGGTCGCGATGACGGACATGATGCCGACCCCAGCCATCAGCCAGAAGCCGGCTCGGGTGTCGAACATCTTGCTGAGTTCGACGCCGATCAGGCGGGTCAGCGGAATCGGGCGGAACGAGGTGTGGGCGTCGCTGCGTGCGCCTGGTGCCGTCGTCTTCCCGGTCGGGAACTGTGTGGTGGTCGCGGTCATGCTGCTGCTCCTTCGCGTGCGGTCTCGGCGGTGAGCTCGAGGAACATCTCTTCCAACCCCGCGCCGTCTGCTGCTCCGAGTTCGGTCAACGGGACGCGGGCTTCCAGCGAGATCTCGCCGACCTGCGCGGTGGTGGCATCGACCCGCAGCCCATCCTCGCCGAGCAAGGAAAACTCCACATCGGCTGCAGTGAAGGCGGCGGCGAGCGCCTCGGGCCTCGGTGTGCGGACCACCGTGCCAGCACCGGCGAGCAATTCAGCTTTCGTGCCTTGCGCGACGATCCGCCCCTGGCCAATCACCACGATGTCGTCAGCGATGACTTCGATCTCGTGTAGCAGGTGGGAGGACAGCAGCACGGTGCCGCCGTGATCGGCATACCCGCGCAGCAGGTCGCGCATCCAACGGATGCCAGCCGGGTCCAGACCGTTGGCAGGGCTCATCCAGGATCAGCACCTGCGGGTCTCCGATGAGTGCCGCAGCGATCCCGAGGCGCTGGCGCATACCCAGGGAGTAGTTGCGGACGCGGCGGCTTGCCTCATCCGGTGTCAGGCTGACTCGCTCAAGCATGGCGTCAACGCTGCCGCGCGGCAGCCCCATGGTGCGCTGCACGATGGCGAGGATCTCGCGGCCCGTGCGGCCGGCGTGCTGGGCGGAAGCATCGAGCAGAACGCCCACGCAGCGCCCAGGGTTCGGCATGTCGGTGAAGTTTCCGCCGTTGGTCTGCACAGACCCGGACGTCGGCTTGGTCAGGCCCACCATGACTCGCATGGTCGTTGACTTGCCCGCGCCGTTGGGGCCTAGGAATCCGGTGACTCGCCCCGCTTGAGCGGTGAACGAAACGTCATCGACAGCGGCAAAAGTGCCGTAGTGCTTCGTGAGTGAATCGACTGTGATCATGAGGCCCAGTCTTGCAGCCATGCCCCGCCTACAGTCTCAGGGATCACCCTGATCGTGCCCTGTCTTCACCCTGAACACCGACCGCCCGGAAGGGTGGCCCACCACGAGGCAGCCATGAACCGGGCGGGGGCCTCGCGGTTCGCGAGGGCACGCAGGTGGCGCGGGAGCACGGTGGTAGCAGAGCCGTGTCGACGGCGAGTCTTGGCGCGCTGGATCATGGTCACAGCCGGTATCTGTGTGTTGCGGATGGCAGCAAACAGACGGTGGTCAGCGATCGACAGCGGATCTGCCGCTGTGGGAGCGGCTGCGGCCACGGCGCCTGTCACCTGCGCCAACGCCGCCCGCTGCGTCTGGGTCCACCACTGCGGGTCGGGCCGATTGAGCACCGCCCCGAAGATATGGATCCGGAGCACTTTCGTGGCCACTGCCGTGCGGATCTGCTCGGGGTATGCGGTGAACCAGGGCTGCCGCAACATATGCCACACGAAAGCCAACTCCTCGTTGATCGGCCGCGAGGCGTAGGTCACGCGGTCAACGGCGCCCTCACCGATGACGTATGCCGGCCCGTGGGTGTCGACTGCCACCCGGGTCTCACACCACAGTCGGGTCACATACGGCACGTCGCCGCCCACCACCATGCCCTCGACCAGTTCAGCGCCCAGGCGATTGCGCGCGGCGGTCGAGACCAAGCCCAGCGGCGCACTGCGATAACTCAGCCTGTCCCGGACGGGGTCAGCCAGTCTTAATGGCCTCCGACGGGGTCGCACGGGTGGGGTCGGGACGGGACGGAATCGGTCACCGATGGCCAAACGAGTGATGACGCACTCCGCCTGGACCGCTCGTGCGAGGTCGAGCCACGAGGCGACGACGCCGGGTTGCAAGATGTCATCCGAGCCCACGATCGAGACGAACTCGCCGGTGGCGGCTCGCATCCCAGCGTTGAACGGGCCGGAAGCGCTGGGCACACCGTCGTGATGCTCCAGCCACGTGAGCTTGTTGCGATGCGCCCGGGGCAGGACCGCCCGGATGTCGCCCACTGCCACGTTGTGGCAGACCACGCTGAGCCGAGTATGCCGTCCGTTGCCCTCCAGCACGCTCGCCACGGCCCGTGCAATGGGCCGGGTTGGGGTGTGGACCGCGATGATGACATCGACCTGATGAGTCATCACGGCTTGCCTTCGCGTGCACGTACCGCGAGGTCATAGGCGTGCTGGTAGCCGCGCGCCACCGTGGCAGGGCTGAAGGCGTCACCGATGGTGTTGCTGATCTCGACGGCGCTCATCCCCTCAGCGCGGCTGAGCATCTGCTGCACAGCATCGGCATACGCAGTCGGCGTCTGCTGCTCCACACAGATGCCGACCCGCGCATCGAGGTATTCGCCTTGGCCTCCGGTTGCACCGACCACCGCTGGCCGGCCCGCGAGCACCGCTTCAGCGCAGGAGACGAAGAAGTTCTCGCCCCGCGTCGGTCCAAGGAAGAGGTCGGCCCTAGCGAGTTCAGCCAGGACGCCGTCCCGGTCCAGCGCCCCGAGCAGCTGCACGCAGTCGCCGAGGCCAAGGGCTTGGACCCGCTGGTGGATCTGAGGCGCCATCGGTCCTTGGCCCACCATTTGCAACGAGGTCGGGGTGCCGCGGCGACGAAGCTCGGCCACGGTCTCGACCGCCATCAGCGGGTCCTTGCGCTCGATCAGGCCGCCCACACTGACCAGGCGCACATCAATCGTGCCGGTGCGACGCGGAAGGATCGGGTCAGGCTGCGGCACAATGCACGGAACGACCAACGTGGGTGAGTGACCCCGCGCTGTCTCGATCGGTGCCGACAGATAGCTGCAGACCGCGGTCACGACGTCGGGTCGGGCCAAGAAGGGTTTCAGCCGCGGCAGGGCCACCTGCCAGGACCTCGGCAGCAGGTGTGGCGCGGTCAGGCCAGACCAGTGCTCGGTGTGCACCCACGGAGAAACCGGTCGCCACCACGCCATCGGCAGCAGCGTCGAGAACGCCATCGAGTGCACCAGATCGGCTCCGGCACTGAGTCTCGAAAGGCGGCGACCGGCCGCCACTATCTGGCGTGGATTCGTGGTCGACATCACAATACGAGTGACGGGCAACCCTTGGATCGTCGGTGCCTCAGCGCGCAACGCCTTGGCACCGGCACCCAGCAGTTGGCTCGGTGGCACGAGATGGATCAGCGCCACTTCGTGGCCCAGATCGGCGATGGCCCGCGCGTCTTTGACCACGAACGCCCCAGTCGCTGATTGCGCGGCGGTCGGCATCCACGTCGACACCACCAGCACGCGCATGGGTCGTACGCTACTGGTATGGCTACTCCGGGTGCGGATCTAGCGCGCCTGCGCGAAGCCCTGTCCGATGGCCGCTTAGAGCAGGTACGCCGTAGCCAGGGTGTGTCGATGTGCGTTCTGCACGGTTCGGCAGTGATCACCAGCGAACCCGGCGACATGCGCGACTTCCTGGACACCCAGCGCCTTCGGGAGATGCAACTTCAGGTGTATGCCGAGGCAGAGCCGAATTGAGGTTGCTCAGCGTCGTTGGGGCGCGGCCGCAGTTCGTCAAATTGGCTCCGATTGCTGCTGAGTGCGCACGTCGCGGTGTCGAGCACGTCATCGTGCACACTGGGCAGCACTACGACCCGATGCTCTCCGATGTCTTCTTCGCCGATTTGCAGATCCCCGAGCCCGCTCTCCACCTCGGTGTGGGCAGTGGCACACACGGGCAGCAGACGGGGGCGATGCTGGCCAGCCTCGACGAGGTGTTTGCGCAACACCAGCCCGATTGGGTGCTCGTCTACGGTGACACCAATTCGACGTTGGCGGGGGCGCTGTCGGCCATCAAGATGCACCTCAGGGTCGCGCACCTGGAGGCCGGGCTGCGCTCGTTCAACCGCGTGATGCCCGAAGAACACAACCGAGTGTTGACCGATCATGCGGCTGATCTGCTGCTGGCGCCCAGCCAGGTCGCCATGGACAACCTCAGCCGCGAAGGTCTCGCTCAGCGCTCCAGGCATGTCGGTGACGTTATGGTCGACGTGCTGATGTGGGTCCGCGCTAAGAGGGGTGACCCCGAGGACGTGCTGCGAGGTCTCGGTGGCGAGGGCGCCATCGCGCGCGGCGACTTCTCCCTTGCCACCATCCACCGAGCACAGAACACCGATGACCCCACCCGCCTGGCTGCGATCGTGCAGGCGCTAGCCGAGGTCGGCCAACCGGTGATGCTGCTGGCCCACCCTCGTCTGCGCGCGCGAGCCGCGCAGTACGGCATACCGCTGGATCGAGGGTCGCTGACGAGCCATGCTCCGCTGCCATATCCCGACCTGATTGCCGCAGTATCGGCATGCCAAGGGGTGATTACCGACTCCGGCGGACTGCAAAAGGAAGCCTTCGTGCTGAGGGTCCCGTGCACCACCCTGCGCACGGAAACCGAGTGGGTCGAGACGCTCGAACTCGGTTGGAATGTGCTCGTGGAGCCCGGCCCCGACCTGTCCGAGGCGGCGTCGCGGCCATCTCCGGACGCCACCGACGCTGCCCCCTACGGCACGGGGCACGCGGCCGCAGCGGTGCTGGACGCGCTCAGCCCCTGACGTATTCGATGCTCACTGCACCGGACCGTCCGCCGTGCCGGGCCGCCAAGGTGTGCGACGCCCAGTTCTGCACATCCGTGCGTGCGGTTACCTCGTGAAGGCCGCGCCTACGCAATCTCGCGCCCACCTCCTGGAGCATCATCGCTGCGAGCCGGGTCCGGCGCATCGCCGGGACCACCCCAATAAAGCCGACCTTGGGTGTTGGCAGACACATCCACACCCGGATGATGCCTTCAGGAGCACTGGTATGCCGATCCACTGCCACCAGGTAGAGGTCCGGATCGAGTTCTTCATCCCGCAGGGACGCCGCCATCCCCTCTACCGACTCGGCCCATCCGGCCGTGCCGGGCACGTCCTGACGCATCAGGTTGTCGGCTTCGTGAGCGCTGAAGATCCACGTCGACCACGCGCCTCAGATCGTGGCGCCCGGTGCTGATGGGTTTCTGTGGCGCCGCCGTGGGGACCGGCACCAACCAACTCTGTTCCTCCCGGCTGATCTGGAAGCCACCTCTGCCCAGCGCAGCGGCGGCTGCTTCATCCTGCTTTGCAGCGAAACTCAGCAATGGTCGGCCCACATCGGCGGCAACTGCGTCGGCCACTTCGGGCCACGCGTGATGGCATTCCGGTGGAAACTTCAGCAGGCACCGCCCATCGGGGCGTAGGAAACCGTAGACCACCTGGGTTGTTTCGCCCTCCCTCAGCTCCCAGGTGCTCTCGGGGGTTCGCTCCACTGTCGGCATACCTGCCACCCATGGGATCCAGGGCAACGGAATTTGGCTGGTCGATGCCGGCGTCGCACGCGACACCAATGACGCGACGCTGGCGGCAGCAGCGAAGTGACTTCAGTCGCACAGTCGGGCTACAGCGTCTAACCACCCCTGGATCCGTCGCTCCGCGCTGAGCTCAGCCGCTATGGCGTGACTGGCTGCCTTGAAGCCAGTAATCTGCTCTGCCGTCAGTAGCTCGAGGCCGCCCGCAAGGGACTCGGCGGAGAAGTCCGGTAGCACCACGCCAAGACCATGCTGCTGCACTAAAGCGGCCATCTCCGGGCTTGGCCCCACGATGACCCCCAGACGTGCTTGAACGAAGTCGAAGAATTTGTTCGGTAGGGTGAACCTGTAGTTGAAGGTGAGGGGCGGGAGCACAAAAACGCCAAGGTCACACTGTGCGAGCGCCTCTCCCAGTTCTTCTGGCGGCACCGGATCGTGAAATCGGATCTGTGGCTCACCAGCGGCTCGCTGCGTCAGTTCCGCGAGGTATGCCGGGTCGTTCGGCATCAAGTAGAGGTCGAGGGTGACATCGCGGCTGGTCTGCCGGACGGCGTCGAGCAGCACCTCCAGCGACCGGTTACGGCGCGCGAGGCCGGAGTGAACGAGGCGCAACGGCTCGCCGACCGGTGTCGGCGCGCGGTCGGCATACGCGGCTGCGTTGACCACGACGCTGGCTTCGATGCCGAAGTCGCGCCCGTATTCGCGCGCTAGGGCAGCGCCGACAGTGCTGACCGAATCGGCTCGGCGGACCCAGGTGCGGATGAGCCAGCGTTGGTAGGGCGCCACGCAGGGCCGCCACCGCCATGACTCTTCGTTCTGTGCGGAGGCGTACTCGTGCAGATCAGCGTGCACACCACGAGCACCGACGGTCAGCGCCAACGGCACGGTCTCGACGTCATTCGCCAAGACCACATCCCACTGGCCCGGCCTCAGAACGTGGCGCAGGTGTTGGATCACGGGCGCCGTGTCGTATGCCGCTTGGTAACGCCGCAGGATCAGCAGGCGCCGGTTCTTGTGCCACGCGACGATGTCGTCTGGGATGCGAATGTGCTCGACCACAGCGTCCGGCGCCGGCGCGTAGCCCACGGTCGTGACGTCGTAGCCAGCTTTACTGAACAGCCGAATTTGTCGGAGCACGCGCGCGTCGCTGCGCAGTGGGCTGAACGCCAGGATCAGCAGTCTTGGGCGGCTCAGGCGGGGCCGGGTCATTGCATCAGCACTTCTGCATACAAGCCGCGTAGGGCCTGCTCTTCGTGCTGCCAGGTCAACTCGGCAGCCGCCGTCCGGGCCGCGTCACGGTAGACCTGCGGTGCGGCCAATACCCGCGTCATCGTGGCCGCCAGTTCTGCCGGGTGGTCCAGGTCGAAGACCTCACCGACGCCATGCTCACGGACCAGCGCGGCGGTGTCGGGCAGATCAGCGGCGACGATCGGAAGGCCGGCATGGATGGCCTCGAACAACTTGTTAGGCAGGCTGAACTCGTAACTGAGGCAGACGGGCCGCACGAAGACCACCGCCAGGTCGGCGTCTGCCAGGGTCGCGGCGACCTGCTCGGGCGCAACGGCGCCGACGAAGTGCACCCGAGGGCGCAGCCCCAGTTGCTCGATCCGGGTATGCAGCGTCGCCAGGTAGTCGGGTTCGCCGTAGCCGAGCAGGACGAAGTGCACCGAGACCGGGAGCAGGGCAAGGGCTTGCAGCGTTTCCTCGATGCCGCGTGATGTCGTGATCCTGCCGCCGTAGGCGACCACCTGGGCTGACGGGGCCAGATCGACCATGTCGTGCAGTCGGCCGGCGAAGTCTCTGGGCGGGTCGGCATCGTCGCCGCTGGACCGGGGAATGTTGCGCACGAGACTGGGGCGTTTCGGCAGGTCATAGGTGCTCTGAAGCCAGGCCGCGATGGAGGGGCTCACTGTGATCACTCCAGCAGCGGCTGCGATGCCGCGCCGCTCGATGGCTGCCTCGACTACCCGCGCGACCGGCCGGTCCGGGCGCACATTGCGATGGCGCCACAGCTCGTGCGAGTCGTAGACGATACGGGCACCGGTCCGTCGGGCGACCCAGCGGGCCGGGGCAAGCGTATTGCCGTCATTGGCATGGACCACGTCGGGTGCCCACGCAGCGGCGGCCTGTGCCGCCTTCACCCAGAACAGGCTCAGCGCCACGGTTCGGTAGGTTCGCAGCCAGAGGTCGGCCACCCACGGTGGCCCCGGGATAGAAGCGACGACGGGCCCGGTCTCGCGCTCGGGCTGGCTCGAGGCAGATGCGGGCGCGGTCGAGGCAGACCCAGCGACCGCCATCGGAACGGGTCGCCCGGTGATCTGACGAACAATCTTCAGAGCCCACGGTGCATTGCGCGCCAGCTGGAATTCCGGGGCCCGATCCACCTCGATGCCGCCCCCCACGAGTCCCCGACCTTCGGCATACCCGGCCCGTGCCCGAGCCACCGCAAAGATCCGCACCTGTGCCCCGGCCGAGCGCAGGCTCGCCGCAGTCTTCAGCACTCGCGAGTCGTTGTGAGCGTCGTTGTAGACCAACAGCGCTACCCGCGCTGGTCGTCCCCCGATCAGCGGAAGGCTGTGCTCAGCCACCGTCAGCGCCCCGAGCCAGGCCGGCCAAGGCGGCTTGAGCGGCAAAGTCTGGCTCGGCGGCCACTACCTCATCGAAGGTGCCCACGGCGATCATCCGGCCCTCGCGCATGAAGCAGACCTGCTCACTGTCCCGGATGGTCGCCAACCGGTGGGCAACCACGATGACGGACACGTCGCCGCGAAGGTCTCGGATCGCCGTCGACACGGCTGCTTCGGTGCTTGTGTCCAACGCCGAGGTCGCTTCGTCTAGCACCAGCACCACCGGGTCGGTATACAGCGCCCGGGCCACCCCCAGGCGTTGCCGTTGCCCGCCAGACAGGCTCAAGCCGCGCTCGCCGACGCTGCCATGGATGCCCCCTGGCCGAGACTCGACAAGATCCAGCAATTGTGCGCGGCGCAACGATTGCCGCACACGCTCTTCGTCAACGCCCTCGTCCTTCCAGGTCAGCGCCACATTACGAGCAACCGAGGCGTCGAACAGCGAGACGTCCTGAGGCACATAGCCCACTCGGCGGCGCCAACCCCGGATAGATTCGGCCAGCGGGCGCTCGCCCACCAACACCTGCCCGGAGTCGGGCTCCAGCAGGCCGAGCACGATGTCGACCAACGTGGATTTGCCCGCCCCGGAAGCGCCCACCACGGCAAGTGTGTGGCCGAAGGGCAACTCGAAGGAGACATCACGCACCGCTGGTGTGGCCGCCCCCGGGTAGCTGAACGTCACATGATCTAGCCGCAGCGACACGGCATTCTCAGCGATCTCGCTGCTGCCTGCACTTTCGTGTGCCTCGACGTATGACTGGCCCCGCTCAATCTCGGCGAGCACGCGCTGCGCAAAGGGAAGGTTGGCCCCGGTCTGAGCCATGATCGCCTGGAACCGGGTCAGCGACGGGATGATCCGAAATCCAGCGACACCGAAGAGCGCGACCGCAGCAAGCACACCAGGTATGCCGCCCTGTAGGTAGCCGATCGAGGCCCCCAGCCCGAACCCGCCGATGAGCGCCGCCTCCAACACGTAGCGCGGAATCGCACCCAGGAATGACTGATCCGCCCGAGCGCGGGAGGCGCGAGTGCGCACACCCAAGACGACTTCGGCGACTTCGTCGGACTTGTTGCGCAACGTGATCTCTTTGAGCGAATGCACCATCTCGCTGATCAGGCGCACGGCCTGCGTCGAGTAGTTCCGGTTGTCTTGGCCTGCCTGGACCGCCCGTCGCAGCACCCATCGGTAGAGCAATGCTCCTACCAGCGCGAAGTAGATCAGGGTGGCAGTAGCCAAAAGCGGCTGGGCGATGATGAGCACCAGCATCACCGCCGCAAACGTGAAGATCTCGCCAGATAACTGCGCGAACGGGATAAGCACCCCGGCGACTGTGGCACCCACCCCGACATCGGTCGAGCGCACGATGTCGGTGGAGTTGCGTTGTAGGCGCTCAGTCCAGGGTGCTTTGAAGGTCGTGTCCAGCAACCGAGCGCCGAGCGCCTGCTCGAAGGTGGCGAATCGGCGGGTCGCCCACCACTGCAGGGCGATGGCGATGATGCTCTTGCTGATGATCAGCAGCCCGACGATGATCAGCATGTT
>JBBSNC010000003.1:0-30630 GCA_038232855.1 Actinomycetales bacterium | reverse complement strand
GGCTCCAGCGAAGTTGGGCAGGCCACCGGCTAGGGCGACCGCCATCAGGGCGGACCCCGTGGCGAGCATCGCCTTCGCTGGGCGGCTGCGGACATTCTGTGTCCGCGATAAAGTAGACATTCTTATCCTCTCGAGGGGGTCCGTCATTCCTATCTGGGTGACGGTGTCGGGCTCGCTGGGGCAGTTGCGAGGTCTGGGCAGGCGCCTGCCAGCGATATAGACACTATGCGCTACTAACGGGTTGAGAATCAACAAACTTTAGACAATCGTTACTTCGGATAGCCTCGGCCGTGCCTTTTTGGGTAACACAATATCGAGAATCGGCGACTCTTGCGGAATCGTTGCGATTCTCCTTTGCGCCCGTGGGCGGCTAGTTGGAGGTGATTCGTCGCCGACCCCGGAGCGGATTGGACCCGGCGAAGATTTCTTGGGGGCTGGCCGAACGGCAGCGGCTGTCCGGCAGACTAAACGAGCCCGTCTGGGCAAGTGAAGGACCCCCCGCGCACCTGGAAGAGCCCACCTGCCCTTGCTGCATTCCTGCCCTGGGGGAGTTCAGTGAGGTACCACCACGCGGGGGGCCGCGCACAAGTCTAGGCGAGGTCGAAGGTGGGTCGAAACCGGCGGTACAGCGGATCGGGTCGATTTCTGCTGCGCCGACCCGCTCGGGTAGCCTGCCCGACGGAGGATTCGCATAGTGGCCTAGTGCGCACGATTGGAAATCGTGTTGGGGATGAAACCCCTCGCGGGTTCAAATCCCGCATCCTCCGCCACTCACCATCACCGGCGGCATACGAGGACTGCGCTTCAACGCCAGATTCGTATGCCGCTCGTGTTGGCGGCGCCATTTAGCGGCTGCGGCGCTTGGCGGTCCCGAAGGCGCTGCGGCTGATCTCACGGCCGATCACTGTGCCCGCTGAACGCAACATGGACCGGAAGGCCGGGGATCCAACGACCTTGTCCATCACCGAATCGTCCTCCACTGTCTTGGTGGGCTTGCTGCGCGAGCGCGATGTCTTCTGTTTGGGCTTATCTTCGGGCCACTGGCCGTCCTTGGCTGCCTGCTCCAGCTGCGCGTCGGTATCGGTGCTCGCCGGGACGGCGTCGGGCGCCGGTTCAGGCTCCAGTCGTGCGTTGAGCTTTTCGTATGCCGACTCGCGGTCCAATGCTTCGGCACACTTCTCGCGCAGCGGCGACGCAGCAACGGCCGCCTCCATGACAGACGCCTCGCTGGGGCCAATCGTCGATTGCGGAGCCCGCAACATCGTCCAGGCCACCGGAGTCGGGGCTCCGCGCTCAGACAGCACCGTGACGATGGCCTCGCCCGTGCCGAGGCTGGTCAGGGTTTCCGCCAGGTCGTAGTCGCTCTTGGGGAAGGTCGAAACGGTTGCCTTCAGCGCCTTGGCGTCGTTAGGGGTGAACGCTCGCAGCGCGTGTTGCACGCGGTTGCCCAGCTGGGCGAGCACCCCATCAGGCACGTCCGTCGGCGCTTGAGTGACGAAGAAGACGCCAACGCCTTTGGATCGGATCAGTCGCACAGCCTGCTCGACAGCGTCCAGGAAGGGTTTGGAAGCGTCGTCAAACAACAGGTGGGCCTCATCGAAGAAGGCCCGAGTTTCGGCTTGTCCGGATCGCCAGCCTCGGGCAGATCCTGAAACAGCTCTGTCAGCAGCCACATGAGGAAGGTGGAAAACACCACCGGCTTGTCTCGGACGCTCGGCAATTCCAGCGCCGTAATGGCGCCAAGGCCCTCATCGGTGGTGCGCAAGAGGTCGGCCGCTTCGAACTCGGGCTCACCGAAGAAGTCCTGTGCCCCTTGATCCGAGAAGGCGGTGAGCTCCCGCAAGATGACGCCAGCGGTCGAGGTCGCCAAACCGCCAAGACTCTTCAGGTCTGCCTTGCCCTCGTCCGAGACGAGGTGCTGCACGACCGCCTGTAGGTCTTTCAGGTCCAGCAGCGCGAGCCCGTTCTTATCGGCATAGTGAAACACCAAGCCCAGACTCGACTCCTGGGTGTCGTTCAAGCCCAGGATCTTGGACAGCAGAATCGGCCCGACTCTAGTGACCAACAGGCCCACGTGGCAGGTGTCCACATAGAATCCACCCATGATCTTCAAGGGGGTGGGCGCTGGGCGGCCCTACCCGCCGCACGATCTGGCTAACCCACAGGACTGGGCGCATCTCGCCCCCCGGATGGTGAGGCTCGAGGAACTCATCACGACCCGGGCCGAGTTGGACCTGCGAGCTTTGCTCTCTGAAGACTCCACCTTCTACGGCGACATCTTTTGCCATGTCGTGCAATGGAAGGGCGACTACTACCTCGAGGACGGTCTGCACCGTGCCCTGCGCGCGGCCCTGCAGGGTCGGCCTGCCGTCCACGGGCGTGTCCTGGTCCTGGACTGACCCGCCCTGCCGCTAGCGTGGTCGACCATGGGATACGTCCGCACCGGTGGCATGTCGACCGCCGCCCGCCGCCGCCGTCGACGCACAGCGTTGGTGCTCACGGCGCTGACCGTCGTGCTGCTGGCCGTGCTCGCGTATGCGGTGGCCTACTACCAAGGCTGGTTACCCGGCGTTGGTGACGAAGTGGCTGATCAAGAGCAGGTGACCGCGACCGCACCGCCGATGCTGCCCAGCGACGTGAGCGTCAATGTCTACAACGCCAAGGGCGAACCGGGCCTGGCCGCGCGGGCCGCTGAAGAACTGGCAGAGCGCGGCTTTGCGGTGCAGTCCATCGACAATGATCCAGAGGAGGCGACCATCGAGCACACTGCCGACATCCGGCATGGCGCGCAGAGCACCGCAAAAGCCGAGTTCTTGCAGCAGTCCGTGCCGGGCTCGAAATTGGTGCCTGATGAGCGTGAGAGCGCCGAGATCGACCTCGTGCTCGGTGATGCCTTCGAGGACCTGGCAGCCCCGCCAGCGGATCAGTCCGAATCGACATCCGACCCAGAACCCACGGACGAGTAGCTCCCCTGCCTCTCATTGCGCACCCCCATACTCCCGATTCCGCACCCCCATACTCCCGACTGCGCACCCCCATACTCCCGATTCCCCACCCCCATACTCCCGATTCCGCACAAGTTCATTCCCGAAGGCCGACACGCCGAAAATCGCCTTCGGAATCGCGCTTGTGCGGAATGGGGAAGCGAGCATCTGCCGCCTAGACTCCTTCTATGACCGAGCAGACCCTGGAGTTGAGCCGCCGGATCGATGCGCCCGTGGCCGCCGTGTGGGAAGTGCTCACCGATCTCAGCAAAGCGCAGGAGCGTCTCAGCGGAGTGAGCGCCCTGCAGATCATGACCAGCGGTCCGTATGCCGTCGGCACGCGGTGGCGGGAAACACGCACATTCTTCGGGATGACCGCCACGGAGGAGATGTGGGTCCGCCACAACGACCCGCTGCGCAGCACTGTGGTCGAAGCGTCCCATAAGGGCACGGACTACTCCACGAGGTGGCAGTTGACCTCGCTGCCACGGCAGTCGGTCTCAAGCGGAGCAGGCGCGATGGCAGAAGCAACCGAATTGCACCTGACCTTCACCGGGTCCGGCCCAGCAGGCGCTGTGGCTGAAGCGGCCGCCCGGGTGCTGGGGCCAGTCGGGCTCAAAGTCACCCGGAAGGCGATGGAGCAAGACCTGGACGACATCGAGGCTGCTGCCTCGGCACTTACGTCAGGCTGAATCAGCCTTGTCCATAGCCTGCTCCAACGCTACCGCTGCCTGGACCAAGCCCAGGTGCGAGAACGCCTGAGGGAAATTGCCCATCTGGCACTCGCGCTCCACGTCATACTCCTCGGCCAGCAGGCCGACGTCATTGCGCAGCGACAGCAACTTCTCAAAGAGAGCGGTCGCGTCATCCAGACGCCCCATCGCCGCATACGCCCTGACCAGCCAAAAGTTGCAGATCAAAAACGGGCTCTCATCCCCGTCCACACCATCTGCCCCCGAAGCGGTCCGATAGCGCAGCACCAACCCCTTTCGCATCAAATCCTTCTCGATACGTTCGACAGTGCCGACAAACCGCGGATCATCGGCCTCAATGAATCCGGCCAGGGGCAACACGAGCAGCGATGCGTCAACCTCCGTGGTCTCGTAGTGCTGAGTGAAGGAGTTGATCTCAGCGTTGAAGCCCTTGCTCAACACTTCCTCGCGGACGGTGTCGCGAACTTCTTCCCACTTCTCCGTTGGGCCTTCAAGGCCATGCTCATTGATCGCCCGCAGCCCGCGGTCCATCGCTACCCAGACCATCACTCGAGAGTGGGTGAAGGCCTGTTGCGGGCCCCGCATCTCCCACAGCCCATGGTCTAGATCGAACCAGTCCTCGGCCAGATCGTCGATTAGTTTGCGCTGCACCCGCCACGAGTCCTCGGTCTCCTCTACACCTTCGGCGCGCAACATCTCAAGGGCGATCATGATTTCGCCCAACACATCCGTCTGACGCTGCTCGACAGCAGCATTGCCCACCCGCACAGGGCGCGAATCGGCATACCCAGGCAGGTGATCCAACTCCCGCTCCGGCATCAACCGGCTGCCGTCAATCGTGTACATGATCTGCAGATCGTCCGGGTCACCGGCCACCGCCCGCAACAGCCAGTCGCGCCACAACACCGAGCGATCGCGCAAGCCGGAAGAAAGTAGTGCCTGTACCGTCTGCGCGGCATCTCGCAGCCAGGTGTAGCGGTAGTCCCAGTTGCGACTGCCACCGAGCTCCTCGGGCAGAGATGTCGTCGGTGCAGCCACGATGCCACCTGTCTCGGAGTGGGTCATCGCGCGCAGCACCAGCAACGAGTCATCGACCGCTTTGGCGTAGGTATGGAGCCCGCACCCTGTGTCGATCCAGTCGCGGGACTCCTCGATCGTCTCTTGCAGGCGGGCGTCGACGTCGATCGGCTCTGGCAGATCCTGGTAGGACTTCGACCACACCATGCTGAAGTGGACGACTTCGCCCTCAGAGATCTCGAACTCATCGACGTGACGGTCGTCCTCCGGTTGCGGCAGCCGGGGTCCGCGCAGGATCAGCATGTCCGGTCCGGCCACCGCCACGAGCGCCGAGTCGCCGCCGTGGTCGCTGGGATCGGGCTCATGCCGAAGCCAGGGCACCATCGCGCCATAACCCAGGCGGACGATCCACTCGTGCTCCATGGTGACCGTGCCGGAGATGCCCTCGATCCTGCGCACGAGGTCGGCCCGCCCGTCGTCCGGATGCATCACGTCGGTCACCCGCACGGTGCCGCTCTCCGTTTCGTGGGTGGTCTCCAGCACTACAGTGCCCTCGATGTAGTGCCGAGAGGTCTTCGCCTCCTCACGCGGGGTCAACAACCACCTTCCGTGCTCCGGGCCGCCCAACAGAGCAGCGAAGCAGGCGTGCGAGTCGAAACGTGGGAAGCACAGCCAGTCGACGGAGCCAGCGGATGAGATCAGCGCCGCCGTATGCCGGTCGCCCACCATTGCGTAGTCCTCAATCGGCTTCGACATCCCCCAAACGTAGCGCCCGCGTCTGCATCGCGCGAGCCCCACGGAGGCTGCGCAGGTCGCCGACCACCTCGACATCGGCCTCCAGGGGCAGGTCGCCGCTGGAACGACCCGTGCTGAAGCGCACTACCCACGGTTCCACAACCCGCTGCCCCCGAAGGCCAGTGAACGACAGGCCATCGGCATGAGCAGCGAAGGTCATAGTGTGTTGTTGCCCCGGCTCCAAGTCGACTCGGGCAAAGCCGATGAGCTCGATGGCGGGCCGGGTGACCTGCCCATGGTTTCTTCGACGCGCCCCATCGAGCATCGCGAGCGACATCGAGCACCGGCGATAGACCCTGCTGGATGCCGACCGCCGTCATGTCAGCCCCAATGGAGTGGGCCATCTGCTCGATGAGGTCGGGGTTGAAGGTGTCTGCCCAGGCCAGGGCGGTCGGATAGACGGTGGCACCGAAGGTGGTGAAACCGGTCAGACATTCTTCGTGCGCAATCGCCGGTATGCCGAATCGGTTGGCTGCCATAACCTCGCGTTGGCGTTCGATCAGATCCGTGGTGCCTTCGGCAACAGCGACCGGGGCGCTGCCGAGTTGACCGACCTTCTCCCGCAGGCGCATCGCGGCGAGCAAGGCGTCGACACGTTCATCCGTCGTCTGTGCGGTGTCATGCCATGCCCCGCGCTCGTTCACCCAGCGATCGTAACGACTCAACAACAGGCACCGCTGAGTCCGCACGAAGATATGACGCAGCGCAACAGCCCGGCCTTGCTGAACCTCCGAGGTGTATCACCGGGGCAGACCTGCGCTCTGGTAAGTATGACTACCTACAACATCAACAGCTACAGCATCCGCACCTGGTCCTCACGGTCTACAACCAACCTGAGCCCCCAAACTGCCGTCGCCGGCATCTTCCTCTATGACGGGACCACCTACCGGGGATACGCATACTTCTTCCCAGACGGGACAAAGTTGGCGCCACCGGTGATCAACAGCAGCGGTGGCAGGGTCTACGTCCACTACAACCTGTCCAAGTTCGACGCCATGGTGCAGATGCTGCGCGAGGAGAAGCCGGTCTATCTGTACGAGTTCGGTGTCAACAACGCCGGATTAATGTCAGGCCGCGAACCAACCGGTGAAGAGGAAGGCGTTGGCGGCTGAGCCGCCCTGTGCCCAGGACCGACTGGGCAGACGGGCACTCATCGAGCGCCTAGCGGAGAAGATGAAGTCACACATGCGGGACCGATGAGTTCGACTGTTGACCCCTTTGGTGCACTATTGCTGTCCTCGCGCGCGACAACAGTGAGCCAAAGTCGGCAAGAGTCCCTGAGCGCTGGCCTCAGACATGAGCAAGGCCTGATCCCACACTTGGCAGGTTCAGGCCTTGCCGATGTTGTGCGACATGTGGCGGTGGCGGTGGGATTTGAACCCACGGAGGAGTTGCCCCCTCACACGCTTTCGAGGCGTGCTCCTTAGGCCGCTCGGACACGCCACCATGGAGCAGGTTACCCGAGCCGACGGGCCTTGAAAAACTCCAGCAACTGGGCTTTGCACTCTTGCTCGAGCACCCCGGCGACAACTTCGGGGCGGTGCAGGCTGTTGCGATCCCGCGTCAGATCCCACACCGACCCGCAGGCCCCGGCCTTGGCGTCGAAGGCACCGAACACGACCCGATCCACCCGGGACAGGACAGAAGCACCCGCGCACATGGCACACGGTTCCAGCGTCACCACCAGCGTGCAGCCGCCCAACCGCCAGGTATGCCGACTCCCCCCGGCCGAGCGCAACGCCACCACCTCCGCGTGCCCCGTCGGGTCAGCGGCCGACTCTCGAACGTTGTGGCCACGACCGATAACGTCCCCGTGCTCATCGACCACGATGGCACCAACCGGCACATCCGCAGCCTCCGCCGCATCGTCAGCAGATGGAGCGCGAGTCGCCCGCTTAGCCTCCGCTAACGCCTGGCGCATCCACGCGGCGTATCCCTGCTCTGCCCAACCCGGCAGCGAGGCATCGATCCGCGAGTCACTCACCGGGTAAGTTTCACTCATGCGCGTCCACGTTGCCGACCACCCGCTGATTGCCCACAAGCTCACGTATCTGCGCGACAAACGGACCGACACCCCGACCTTTCGCCGACTCACCGACGAACTCGTGACGTTGCTGGCGTATGAGGCCACGCGCGAAGTCCGCGTCGCGCCGTTCGAGATTGAGACCCCGGTGGCTCCGGCGACCGGCATCAGGCTGGCCAATCCGAAGCCGTTGGTGGTGCCGATCCTGCGAGCTGGGCTGGGGATGCTCGACGGGATGATGCGCATGGTGCCGACCGCCGAGGTCGGCTTCCTCGGGATGGTGCGCAACGAGGAGACGCTCGAGGCGAGCACCTATGCCCACCGACTCCCCGATGACCTGTCCGGTCGGCAGTGCTATGTGCTCGACCCGATGCTGGCCACCGGGGGCACACTGGCCGCCGCGATCCACTACCTCGTCGACCTCGGCGCCGACGACATCACCGCGATCACCTTGCTCTCAACCCCCGAGGGCATCGAAATCCTGCGCGGCAAGGTCAAGGACATCGAACCCCCCTTGCGGCTGGTGACCGGGGCCGTTGACGAGCAGCTCAACGACAAGGGCTACATCGTGCCGGGCCTCGGTGACGCGGGTGACCGGTTGTATGGCGTGGTCTGAGCGGGTGCCATGAGACTCAGCGCAGGTACCCTCAGTGCAAGGAGCCAGATCGAGCCCTTCCACGTCATGGAGGTGCTCAAAGCGGCCCAGCAACGCCAACGCACCCACGGCGATCTGCTGTTGATGTGCGTCGGCCAGCCCTCCACCCCGGCCCCGCAAGCGGTCCGTGAGGCCGCCAAGGCAGCGCTGGACTCCCGCACGCTCGGCTACACCGACGCCACCGGCATACCCGAACTACGCGAGGCCATCGCACACCATCATCGCGAGTGGTATGCCATCGATGTCACCGCTGAGGACGTGATGGTGATGACCGGCTCCTCCGGCATCTTCTCCACCCTGTTCCTAGCGGCCTTCGACGTCGGTGACACGGTGGCGATGACACGGCCCGGCTATCCGGCATACCGCAACACACTTGTGGCCCTGGGCTGCACCGTGTCGGAGCTCGATTGCGGACCCGAGACCCGCTATCAGCCGACACTGGCGATGCTCCAAACCCTGCCGCAGGCGCCCCAGGGTTTGATCGTCGCCAGCCCCTCCAACCCGACCGGGACGGTCATCGACCCCGAAGAACTGAGTGCCATCGCCGGCTGGTGCGAAGCCAACGACTGCCTGCTGATTAGCGACGAGATCTATCATGGCATCACTTACGAAGCCCCGGCTGCCAGCGCCTGGCAAACCTCCCGCGAATCGGTCGTGGTCGGATCGGTCAGTAAGTACTTCTCGATGACCGGCTGGCGCCTCGGCTGGGCACTGGTGCCGCCACACTTGCGTCGCCCGATGGAGGTCCTAGCGCAGAATCTCACGATCTGCCCGCCGGCCATCTCGCAGCACGCCGCGGTCGCCGCGTTCAGCGAGACAGCCCGTCTCGAGCTAGACGGACACGTCCGGCGGTATGCCGACAATCGCGCCCTGTTAATCGAGCGACTGCCCGGCCTCGGGCTGGGCTCGGCAATGGCGCCCGACGGTGCCTTTTATCTCTGGTGCGACATCAGTCACCTGACGCACGACTCGGTGACCTGGTGTCAGAATGTCCTGGCGGCGACCGGCGTGGCCCTGACCCCAGGGGTCGATTTTGACACCCAGCGGGGGCATCAAATGGTGCGGATCAGCTTTTCCGGCACGAGGGCCGAGGTCGACGAAGCCCTGGACAGGCTCGCCGCTTCGGCGTGGCTATCCGTCTAGGGCACAGCATTGCTGCCATGATGAAGGTTGCCCTGTGACCTACCGATAGCCCCGAGGAGCCCGCTGATGCCAGGCACGATCAAGCGGATATTGCTGTGGCTACTGTTCGGCTTCTTCATCTATGCCATCATCACCAGCCCGGATCGCGCCGCCGACATCGTGCAAGCGTTCTGGGATATCATCGCGGACGGCTTCCGCAACATCGGACGATTCTTCGAAGCGCTCATGGGCGACTAGCGATGCTCGGCTCCTCGGAGATCTCCGAATCCGGCGTCAAGGTCAGCAGCCGGATCCTGCAGCGCTATGTGTTGCGGGGCGAGCAGGTCGAGGTCGCTACCCGGCAGCACTGGGCCAAGATGACCGAGCCCGTCCTGACGGTCTTTCTCACCTTCATGTTTGTCTCCTGGATCAGCAGCGGCTTGGAGCGAGCGTTCGGCGATTTCGGCCTGTATCTGTGGTGGGTCTGGTTTGCTCTGATCGGCCGGTTGCTGTGGAAGATCCTGGAGTGGCGCAACGAGTGGTTTGTCGCCACCGACAAGAGGCTGCTGCTGACCTATGGCCTCTTCACACACAAGGTCGCGATGATGCCACTAGGCAAAGTGACCGACCTCAACTACGGGCGCTCCCTCCTCGGCAGGGTGCTTGGCTATGGTGACTTCACGCTGGAATCGGCAGGTCAGGACCAGGCATTGCGAAAGATCAACTGGCTGCCGGATCCCGACCAGACCTACCGCCGGATCTGCGACATCATCTTCAGCCCAGACCGCTTCGACAGCGACGACAGCCTCGAACGCGATGACCCTGATGAGCAGGATCGCCCAGGTCATCGCAGCGAGGCCCCGGAATCCCACAAAGTTTCCGACCACGAGGAGCACGCGTCATCGTCTTCGAACAGTGCACCGAGCAGTGACCATGCCCCAGCGGCACCCCCGAAGAATGCCGGCTGGCAGACGTCCCGCGAGAGCGCCTCGACATACCAACGGGTGAAGGCCCGCAAGGCAGACAGTGATGACGACGACGACGACATCACCGGGCCCATTCCCACACCCGAAAAGTAGCCCTACGCCACCACGAGTTCGAAGCGGTCTCCTGCGGGCGAGAAGCCAATCCGCGAGTAGTAGGTCGAGACCATGCCTGGCGAGGTCAGCACTTTCGTGTAGCCGCGGCTGGTGAAGAGTTCCGAGCGCCGGAAGACGAACTCACCGGGAGAAAGGTCGCGATATCGTGGCGTTACCCAATCAAGCACCACTTGCGCCACCCCACCCCCAGCGTCTTCGACGACGACAACCCCGACGACCTCATCGGCTCGCAGCACCAGGAATGATTGTTGGTCCGGCCGCGGTTCGTCGAAGTCTGGGTCGGTGCCGGCGATATCGTCGCGGTGAACCCGCAGCACGTGGCGCAAGTAGTGGTCCTCAGCAGCGACCTCGAGCACGGTGTATTCGTCGGTGTCGTGCTGCGTGCGGAAGAGCTTCACGAGAAAGAACACGTTGATCGCGGTCAGCACGACATTGAGCCCGACCATCGGCCAGACGCCGATCACCAGGTTGTAGGCAGCCAGGATGAGACTGCCGCCCAGGTTGATCAGCCGCAGCCGCACCACCCTCGTCTGCAACAACGACACGACCAGCACGGTTGAGCCGAACCAGCCCAAGACCTCCACCCAGTTGATATCCACGCGTCCGAGGGTAGGCGCTCTTTCCTCTCGTCATAGACTCGTGCGCTAGCACCAGCCCAGATCGAGGAGAGCACGTGGCAGTCCGCGAGATCACGGTGATCGGCCATCAGGCCCTTCATCGCCCGACCAAGAAGGTCCGCGAAGTGACCGATGAGATCCGAGCCCTGGTGGACGACATGTTCGACACCATGGAAGCGGCCGAAGGCGTGGGGCTCGCCGCAAACCAAGTCGGCTCGCGGTTGCGTCTCTTTGTCTACGACTGCCCCGGCCCGCAGGACGAGCGATACCGCGGGGTCGTGATCAACCCCGTCCTGGAGCGTCTTGGCGCGCCAACCCCATTGGATGAGGAAAGTGATGGCGAGGGCTGCCTTTCGGTGCCGGGCGAATACTTCCCACTCGCCCGCTTCCCGCAAGCCCGAGTGACCGGCGTCGACCTGGACTGGCAGCCGGTCGAACTCACCGGTAGCGACCTCTTCGCGCGGTGCCTGCAGCACGAAACCGAACATCTCGACGGAATCCTGTATGTCGACCGCCTCACCGGATCATGGAAGCGGGAGGCACGGGAAGCCGCCAGGGACCGCGGCTGGGCCGCCCGCCAAGTCACCAAATGGGACCCGTCAGCGCTCAAGGCTGAGAAGGTCTGACCTACAGATTGATCGTCGGAGTGATGATCTGCGGCATCGACTTGTCTGCGTCTGCCCAGACCACAAAATGCACTGGTCCACTGGGCAGCGCGGAGAAGGCGCAGCGACCATGTTCGTCGCACACTTGAGCTCTCGGCGCCCCGGCTCCCTCGGAAGTGAAACGCATCTCTACCATGGCGCCACCAAGCGTGACCCAGCAATCCACTCGAACGCCATCGCTCTCAGCGGACAGATTGACCATGAGGCTCACCCTGCTGCCGCTGAAACTGATGCTGTCGATCCGTTCACCGGTCTCTGAGCGTGCCGCAGCCATCGGCATCTGGGTCAGCTCTGCAACTTCGGCCTCGAGCATCCGGACTGACATCGCATACTTCACCCGCTCCGGCAGCCAGGCAGGCACTGGATCCATACGTGCGTAAATGCGTCGGGTCTCCGCGAGAATTTCAGCATCCACCTCGTCCAACGGGCCGGGGTGCTCCAGTGGTGCGCTCATGACAGTTCTCCATACCATTCAGGGTCGTTGGCCAGTGTTGATCGCAAACTCTGCAGGCATCGACCTCTTGTTGGACCGATGCTCCCGACGGGCATCTTGAGGCTCTCGGCGATCTCGGCGTAGTCAGGTCGATCTGCGAAGGCGATCACCCGCAGTAGGTGCTGACAGCGTTCGCTCAATACTTTGACGTGTCGCCAGAGGACTCGCTGTCGCTCGACCAGCAGCAGCTCCCGCTCTGGTCCTGGTTCGTCGGCTGAAGGCTCGGGCAAAGCATCCAGGTCCACGTTGTCTCGCCCGGCCACCTTGTGCTGCCGCCAGGCTTCGCGGCGAACGGTCGTGACCATCCAGGCCAAGACTGCTCGCGGCTGTTGGATCGAATCCACATGGTCGATGAGTCGCAACCAGGCCGTCTGGGCGACGTCTTCGGCAGCAACTGTCGACAAACCCTGGGCTCGCGCAGTGTGCCAGAGCAGCGGGGTCAGGAGGTCAACGAGCCGGCCCATCTGCTGCAGATCGCCCGCCTGGTATCCAGAAAAGGCCGCCGCGGCCTTGTCCGTCAACGTCTGCGGACCAAAGTCGTCCTCGTTCGCCGAGGCCGCTTCCCCTGAGGGGTCCGACGGACTCGGGTCAGGATCTCGCGCTGGTCCTACCATCATCACGATTCCCATCGCTGTTCGACGTGGACTAGTCCACTGTGACAGATGTGTCGGGACTATAGAGGGCCGCGGGTACCCGTTGATACGTCGAAACGCAAGCGATTTCTCGGTGGCCCCTCATGATGACCGTCGGGCCCAACCTCAGTCCATGTCTTCGAGCTCTTTGCCCTTGGTTTCGGGGACGTACTTCAGCACAAACACCAGCGAGAGCAACGCGAACGTTGTATAGAAGCCGTAGGCGAAGCCAAGTCCGATGTCGGCGAACTTCGGGAACGACGTCGAGATCGCGAAGTTGGCCAACCACTGCGCAGCAGCCGCCACGCCAAGCGCGGTGCTGCGAATGGTGTTGTTGAACATCTCACCTAGCAACACCCACACCCCCGGGCCCCACGACATACCAAAAAAGACGACGAAGAGGTTGGCGGCCAGGAGCGCGACGACACCTGCTGTGTCACCGAGCACGGGCTCCAACACGCCCTCAGCATTTTCGACAGCGGCCGCGGTGGCAAAGATGTAGGCCAAGGTTCCCAACGACAGCACCATCCCGGCCGAACCGATCGTCAACAGGCGACGCCGACCGATCTTGTCGATAAGAGCGATCGCCACGATTGTGACGACGATGTTCGTCACCGACGTAATGACCGTCTGGATCAGCGCATCTTCCTCGGTGAAGCCGACGGACTGCCACAGCGTCGAGGAGTAGTAGAAGATCACGTTGATCCCGACGAACTGCTGAAAGACTGATAGCGCGATACCGATCCACACGATCGGCAGCAGGTTGCCACCACCGGGCTTGAGCAGATCCTTGACTGAGGATCGGTAGTCCAGTTTGACGGTGCGCTTGATCTCTTTGATCCGCTGGTCGACGCCGCGCGTCATCACCGACCGCAGCACCTCGCGAGCCGACTCGTCATCGCCCCGGGCAACCATGAAGCGCGGCGACTCCGGGATGGTCAGCGCCAGCACGCCGTAGCCCAGCGCCGGCACCACCTCGGCGATGAACATCCACCGCCAGGCCGTCAACCCCCACAGCGCCTCGCCGGACCCGCCAGCGGTTGTGGCCAGAAAGTAGTCGGACAGCAGTGCGACGAAGATGCCGGTCACGATGGCCATCTGCTGCAGCGAGCCCATCCGCCCACGAATCGAGGCTGGCGAAATCTCGGCGATGTAGGCCGGGGCGATGACCGAGGCCGCGCCGACACCTAGTCCGCCGACCACCCGCCAGAAGATGAGGTCCCATTCGCCGAACGCCAAGCCGGAGCCAATGGCACTGGCGAAGAACAGCACCGCCGCCAGCACCATGACCCGGATGCGCCCGATGCGATCCGCGAGCCGCCCGGCGAGATAGGCCCCGGCGACACAGCCAAGAAGGGCCGAAGACACCACGAATCCCAAAAGGAAGCCCTCAACCTCGAAGTCGGTCCCGATCGCTGAGACCGCACCGTTGATGACGGCGGTATCGAAGCCAAAGAGAAACCCACCCAAGGCCGCCACGCTAGCCAGATGGATGGTGCGCCCTAGATAAAAATCCCGGCCAGTGTCACCGGAGGCTTGAGTGGCCTGTGCCATGGCAACTACCCCTGTCAAAGAACAGCGTTGTCTTATCCGTTGGGCTCTGTGTGTTCATCATGGCCCTGTTTGACGCCCTTGTCACCACACGTCAGAACAGACACTCGAAATCGCGGCCACACGGGTTTAGGGTGAGCATTCGGACCACCATGATCTGGGTCCGGACCCCCCCTTGAAGGAGTGAGCAATGGCGCTCGCACAACGCTTGTCCCGCCTCGGCACCGAAACCGCCTTCGCGGTCGCCCTGGCAGCGGCGGACTGGAAGTCCAAAGGCAACGAGGTCTACCCCTTCCACCTCGGGGACATCAACATCCCCACCGCGCCGCACATCATCGAAGCGATGAATGCAGCCATCGCCAACGGCAAGACCGGCTATTGCCCGGGCGCTGGCATACCCGAACTGCGCGCAGCGCTCGCCCACGACATCGGCTCGCGACGGGGAGTCACCTTCGACCCAGCCCAGATCGTCGTGATGACCGGCGGCAAGCCCGTGATCACCAAATTTCTGCAGGCGGTCATGGACCCGGGCAAGGGGGTGCTGTATCCCAACCCAGGCTTCCCGATCTACGAATCACAGATCGAATACTTCGGCGGCAACGCGCAGGCCTACCGCTACGCCCCCACCGATGACGGGTTCGCCATCGACTTGGACCACCTGCGCGCGCAGATCACCGAAGACACCGTGGCGATCATCTACAACGACCTGCAGAACCCGATTTCGGCCGAGTCCACGCCTGCGGAGCGCGAAGCAATAGCGGCCATCGCAATAGAACACGACCTCTGGGTCCTCTCCGACGAGGCCTACTTCGAAATGCGGTACGAGGGCACGTCCACCTCGATTGCGACCTTGCCGGGGATGGCGGAGCGCACCGTCATTCTCTATACCTTCAGCAAGAAGTTCGCGATGACTGGGTCGCGGTTGGGCTGCGCGGTGGCGCCGGCTGAACTGGCCAAGGCAATGTCGACGATGAACACCAACGACGAGTCGTGCACCACGCATTACGTGCAGTGGGCCGGCATTGCCGCATTGGAAGGCACTCAGGAGCCGGTGGCCGACATGCTCGCGACCCTGCAGGAGCGGCGCGACATCGTGTGCGAGATGGTCAACGCGACCCCGGGCCTGTCGGTCGAGGTGCCCCGCTCCACGTTCTACATCTTCCCGGACGCCACCGAAGCAGTCGCCTTGGTCGGCGCCCGTGATGTGTCTCACTTCGCCGAGATGGCGCTGCACGAGACGGGCACGAGCTTCTGCACCCGCCGGCACTTCGGTCGCCCTCAGCCTGGGGAAGATCGCGAATACATTCGCCTCGCCTACTCCGGCATCAACGCCGAAGACATCCGCACCGGCATGGGCAAGTTGCAGTCCTGGGTGGGCTCGGCATGAGTCGGGTCGTCATCACCGGCAAGGTCCCGGAGCCTGCGATCGAAGCGTTGCGGGCAGCCCACGAGGTGGATATGCACGATGACGAGCAGCCGGTCAGCCGTGAAGCACTGCTGGAGAAGGTGCGCGGCGCCGATGCGGTGATGTCGTTGCTGACCGAAAGGGTCGACGCCGAGCTATTGGAGGCGGCAGGTCCGCAACTGCAGTGCGTTTCGAATGTCGCGGTGGGCTACAACAACATCTGCGTGCCCGCGTGCGCCGAGCGAGACGTCATCGTCACCAACACCCCCGATGTGTTGACCGAAGCCACCGCCGACATCGCCTTCGGCCTCATCTTGATGGCGACTCGCCGGTTGGGCGAGGGCGAGCGCGTGATCCGTAGCAAGACGCCGTGGGCTTGGGGCATGTTCTACCTGCTGGGCTCCGGCTTGCAGGGTAAGACGCTCGGCGTTGTCGGGCTGGGCGGGATCGGGGCCGCGACGGCTCGACGGGCCAAGGCTTTCGGTATGCAGATCGTCTATTCCTCGCGCAACGCTTGCGACCCAGCGATCGCCGAGGAGCTCGGGGCTGACCGGTTGGACATGGACGAGATGCTCTCCAGTGCCGACATCATCTCCGTGCACTGCCCGTACAGCGATGCCACGCATCACCTCATGGGAGCCGAGCAGTTCGCGCTCATGAAGGAGACGGCATACCTGATCAACACCGCACGCGGGCCTATTGTGGACGAAGCGGCGCTGGTCGAAGCCCTCAGCAGCGGGCAGATCGCCGGTGCCGGTCTTGATGTCTTCGAAAAGGAGCCGACCGTGCACGAGGGCCTGTTGGCGCTCGACAATGTGGCGCTGGTGCCCCACTTGGGCTCGGCGACGATTGAGACGCGCACCGCGATGGCCCAGTTGGCTGCGGACAACGTGATGGCGATCCTGGCTGGTCGCGAGCCGCTGACCTTGGTGAGGCCCTAGGGACCGATGGCTCCTCCTGCATTCGCCGAGTCGTCCGGACTACCATCGTCCGTGCCGCGGCTGCCCCGCGACGTGGCGCAGCGATTCGGCGCCCGGGTGTTGGACCGGCCGACTACACCTGCGAGTTCAAGCGCGCCGAGGAAGCAAGCCTCTGCTTACCTGGGGCAGTGTCTCCTCGTCACTGGCGCGCCGAGCGGGTCACGGACCGAGCGGGTCCGGCGGTTGGCGGCGACCACGGGAACCAGCGGGCTCGACATGCGGGTCGACACCCGGCTCGACGCGGTCGCCGAACAGTTGGCGGGTCAAGACGAGGTGGCTCGCGACATTGTGGATCGCTATTGGGTGAGCACAGTGCATCTGGCACCGACGGCTGTGCCAGATCAGCGGCCCGGCATACCTGTGGACGCGTGGCCGGTGTTGCAGCGGATCCGATCGAAGGCCTCGAACGATCTGAGGTGCGGCTGGACCACCCCGCCTTTGCCTGCGGGTCGCTCAGCAGCCCATCATCGGCTTCCGGAGATGGTGGGCGTCGCCCGGTGTCGTTCGTTATGCCAGCCCCGGTATCGCGGGCGCGGAGTGTGCGGCGACGGCCGGTCGTGGTGATCCCCGACACCGGGATCGGTCCGCATCCGTGGTTCGAAGACAGCGATGTGGTTCGCCGCGAGGTGCTCGTGAGCGGTGTGCAACTCGGCATCGGCGGGCCGATGGACGTCTCGCCACCGCATCCCAGCAAACCGCTGGAGGGCAGAGTGCCGAGGTATGCCGGACACGGCACCTTCATAGCCGGGATCGTGCGCCAGCAGTGCCCTGCGGCCCGGATCGAGGGGATCCGCATCAGGATGACGACGGAGGGGTGCACGAGCGGCTGCTCATCAACACGCTGGTGGCACTGCTCGTCCGACAAGCGGTGGCGATCACCCGGGGACGCGATGATGACGTCTTCGATGTGCTGTCCCTGTCGTTGGGCTACTACCACGAGGAACCCGGCGATGAGAGCACCGATCCGGTCCTGGCCGGTCTCCTGCGAGAGCTCGGGTCGTGGGGTGTGGCGGTGGTGGCTTCAGCGGGCAACGACGGAACGGCGGCGCCGTTCCACCCGGCTTCCTTCGCTGGGCAGGCGACCGGCCTGCGGCGTGACAGCGTGCCGTTGATCAGCGTGGGTGCGCTGAACCCGAATGGCACTGTGGCGCACTTCAGCAACTCCGGGCCATGGGTGTCGTGCGAGCGACTCGGCGTCGAGGTGGTCAGCACGTTGCCGACCGACATCGAAGGCACCGATCAACCGAGTGAACGGCTGAACCATGCGGGCCGTGACCGAGGGGCATTGGACCCGGACGACTTCGCGGGCGGTTTCGGGACGTGGAGCGGCACGTCGTTTGCGGCGCCACTCTTGGCCGGACAGCTAGCGCATCACCTCTCCAGGAGCAGGACCATCAGCGACATCGATCGGGTGGCAGTCCTGCGGCGAGGCTGGGCCGCAGTGCGCAGGGAGTTGCCGGATTGGCGACCACCCAGTCCTGCGTAGGTCCGGGCAGCACACGCCGCGCCTAGCGTGTATCAGATCGCCATGTCCTTGCTCTCACCGTCCAGAAGCACCGAACTTCACAGTCTCAGGAAGGCAACCTCATGCCCGATGCAGCGCCAGTGCCGTTCTTGCCCCCTGCTGTCGTAGAGCGCTTCGGCATTCGGGTTCTCGATCCAGTGAGCGCAGTGCCCCTGTCAACTGGTCAGGCTCCTCGCCCTACGGCATACCTCGGCGATCGGTTGCTGGTGCGCGGGCTCCCAGGGGGCGCCCGTGAGGACTTGGTCAAGCGCATCGACGAACTCTTGTCGGACCTAGACATCGAGCTGCTTGTTGAAGCCGGCGACGATTAAGTTGCTCTGACACTCGGTGGCGAGAACGAGGCAGCCCGCAGCATCGTGCAGGAGTTTTGGGTCACCTCGGGCCGCCTCGTCTCGACGGGTAAGAATCGGCGACTCGAAGAGCCCATCGATGCCTGGCCAGCGCTGCAACTCAGGGCGGCGGGCATCGGTGAAGACCTCGTGTCGCTGGAACACCTGGCTGTCGCGTGCAGCGACTGGGCGGGCGCTACGTACTGGGCGGGGACCACCTACTGGGCTGGAACGACGTACTGGGCGGGGACCACCTACTGGGCCGGGACTGGAACGAGTGAGTATGCGAGGCCAGGCGGTGGAGGCAGAGGCCCCGCCGGCCTCGTGCTGCCGAACCCGGCAGACAGGGCCGCGGAGGTGAAGCGGCCTCCCGTCGTGGCCAGTCCGGATACCGGCCTCGGGCGCCACCCGTGGTTCCCCAGCGGTGACACCGCCACCGACGAAGTCATCGTGAACGGTCAGTTGTTGGGGGTCGACGGACCGATGGACAGCACGCCCCCGACGACGCCCAATCCCCTCGACGGTTCGGTTCGACCGTACGCCGGTCACGGGATGTTCATCGCTGGCATCGTCCGGCAGCGGTGTCCGCAAGCGCGCATCTTGGCCGTCCCCATCATGAAGGACGACGGGGTCGTCGAGGAGTCTCTCCTGCTGAACACGCTCACCGCTCTGCTGGTCCGTCATGTGGCCGCACTGAGCGAGGAGAACACTGAGGATCTGGTCGACATCCTTAGCCTGTCTCTGGGCTACTACCACGAGAATCCAGGAGACTCATCCAGCGATTCGACCTTCCAATCGTTGCTCAGGCGTTTCGGCGATCAGGGCGTAGCCGTCGTCGCGGCCGCAGGCAACGACTCAACGGTGAACCCTTTCCGTCCGGCGGCTTTCGCGGGCCAGGTGACCGGGCTCGATATCGACAGCCTTCCGCTGGTCAGCGTCGGAGCACTCAACCCGAATGGCAGTGCGATTGCCTACTTCAGCAATGCTGGCCGTGGGTGTCCTGCTATCGCCTCGGGGCAAACGTGGTGAGCACGCTGCCGACGGATCTGGACGGTGAGCAGCAACCGTCGATGCGGATGGAATTCGAGGGCATGGAGCGAGCAACTATCGATCCGGACGACTTCACCGGAGGCTTTGGAACCTGGAGCGGGACTTCGTTTGCGGCACCGTTGTTCGCCGGGGCCTTGGCGAGCCACATCGCCCACGACTCGGGGTCGACACAACCCGATCGCAATGATGCCATCGCACGAGGATGGCAGCGATCTCTACGGAGCTGAAGGATTGGCAGCGCCCTCGTTGACCATCGTCCAAGCCGCTGGAAGACGCCGTGTGGGAGGGTGTGAGGCGTGCAGGCGCACCATTCGCCATCCATGCGGCCAACAGGGAATCCCGAATCTCCCAGGTCGCTCGATAGCAGCGCCCCCATCTCGGGCTCGGTCGCCGTCGCCCGCGGCGAGAAACTCTTGAAACAAGCCCGAGCGGCCATCAACGAGCAGCACATCGAGGTTGCCAGAGACCTCTTGGCACGTGCCGATGAATGTGCCGAACCGGGCCACGACTTGATCGATGAACGTGTCGCCCGATTGCGAATGGGCGTGAAGTTGAGTGCAGCGTGGGTGACGTTCGAGGACGACACGCTCACCGCCGCCGCCGAGGAGTTGTCGCAGGTCCGCGCCAGCGCCGTCACAGCCGGTTACACTGACGTGGCGGCACTTTGCGATATGCAGCTTGGCACTCTGCGTGGCCGGTCTGGTGATTTGGTGGGCGCGCTCGATGCGCTATACAGCGTCGAGGCAGGGCGCGCATCTTTGGAGCCCGTTGCGCAAGTGCGCCTGCTCATCAATCGGGGGGGCGCTCTCGGCCCACCTCAAGGAACCGGAGCAGGCCAGGCGCGACCTGGCCGAGGCGGCCTCCTTGGCGAACGGCAGCGACATGGCCGCATTGCGGTTTATGGCCGTTCACAACCAGGGACATGTGGAATACCTCTTGGGCAACTTTCCGATCGCCTTGACGCTGATGGAGCGGGCCGACTCGATGGACATCGAGGTCGACCGCGCAATATCAAGGCTCAATCGGGCTCGGGTGATGCTCGAGGCTGGCCTGGTTGACGAGGCCCGCGACCTGCTACTCACAGTCATGGCCCAGACCGGTCAAATCCGGAAGCCAGCATGATCTTGGCGAGATCGAACTGGACTTGGCACGGTGTGAGATCTTGATCGGCGAGACGGCTACTGCCCGAGCGCGAGCCGCGACAGCGCGTCAACGGTTCCAACGCCGAGGTGAATCCGGGTGGGGGCGGGCAGCGCAACTGGTCGAACTTGAAGCCGAAGCATCAGGGGGCGGATCTGCGGAAACCCGCGAACGCCTCAGCCGGGTCCTGAGCGCGGCTGCGGCTCGCGAAGGCGATGAGGGAGTCGCGCAGCGCGCCACCCTCGTCCTCACCGGGGCATTGATTGATCAGGGGCGGCATACCGAAGCACGGGCAACGCTCGCAAAAGCCCGCGCCCTGCTTCGCTCTCCCCACCTCGCAACCCGGTTGCATGCGCGGCATGTCTCCGCCCTGATCAGCGATGGCAGCGGCAGACCCGATTCGGCCGCGCGCATCTTGAAGCGCGCTGCGGAGGATCTAGGGGCGGCAGGCCGCGAATCTACAGGTCTGGATCTGCGGACCGCGCTGACGGTCCACGGCGCCGCTCTGGTGGGACTTGATCTCGATCTGGCCATGCGTGGCGGCTCCGCGTCCCGAGTCTTGGCCCGCACCGAACTGTGGCGTGACGTCGTTCGGGCCTGCCACCGCTGCGGACTTCTGATGACCCCGCGCGGGCCGCGGCGATCAGTCGGCTCCGCCGTGTTCGGGAAGATCTGCGACAAGCCCCGCCGGAGGCCCCGCATGCACGGTTGCGCTTCGAGGTAACCCGTGCGGAGCGGGCCGTTCGCGAGCTGGACTGGGCCACCGAAGCCGAATCCACTCAGGTGGCCCCCGCCCAGGGACCGATGTCCGCCCGCGAGATCAGGACCGCAGTTCAGGTCGCTGGGGTGACGATGATGTCAACCTTCTCCCGCGGCGATGAGTGGTACGCCGTCTTGGTCCGTCCAGACGGCACGTTGTCGCTGCACCGGCTAGGGCCGCTGGCCGCAATTACCGACCGCATCCGGGCCGCCCAGGCAGACCTCAGCGTTGCGGCCCGCTTGCGCCCTGAAGCCCCCTTCTATCGCGCGGTCAGGGCCTCGCTGAGACAACGACTAGACGATCTGGAGAAGGATCTCTTGTCGCCAGTCTTCGAGCACGGCCTGGGGCAGACTCCGCTGGTCGTCGTGCCCACCCCCACCCTGATGATGGTGCCATGGGGGATGCTCCCCAGCCGCCGAGGGCGGTCCACGACCGTCGCCCGGTCGGCGACGATGTGGGCCAGGCGGCACACCCACCTGTCTGGAACACCCACGGTATGGGCCAGCGCCGGGCCAGATGTGCCGTTGGCCGACAGCGAAGTGTCCACGGTCGCGAGTACCTGGCGGGCTGGGCAAGCCGTCTCCGCGGAACAGTCGACAGCGGCTGACCTGGTGGCCGCCTTCGTGGCCTATGACCTGGTCCATGTCGCAGCGCATGGCGAGCATCATGCCCAGAACCCGTTGTTCTCCAGTTTGCGCCTCGGTGACGGGCCAGTGTTTGCTCATGAGATCGAAGGGCATCGTCTGCGCGCCTCGCACGTGGTGCTTTCAGCATGTGAGAGCGGACGCATCAGCGTGCGTCGTGGCGAAGAAGCGCTGGGTATGACAGCCAGTCTGTTAGCCATGGGCGTCCCGACCGTCGTCGCGGCCGGAAGTCCCGTGCCCGATGACGTTGCTCACTCGGTCATGACCGAATATCACCAGGCGCTCGCGGCGGGAATGGATTCCGCCAGCGCGCTCGCCTCAGTGACAGCCGACGGAGACCTTTTGGCCGCCGCCTTCACCTGCTACGGCTCGAAGTGGCAGTGCTCACCGGACTGACCCCAGCGGAGCGCATACCTCTACGGCAACCGCACCGGTCGCCCACTGCACGCGAATAGCCTCATCCCAGATCGTGGATGCTCCAACCACCGAGGTGAGGATTGACATGCAACTGACCAAACGACGCCGGAGCCCCGTGCGGCGTGAAGAGGCCGTTGAGCCAAGAGGCGTGCGGCCCATCAGTCCACGCGGCGAAGCAGCACAGCAGTGAACTGTTGGATCTTGCCCCACGGCGTCTCGTGATCCTCACCAGCGGTCGAAACCAGCTCAAACCCCGGGAACTCGGCCGCTAAGTCCTCATGCGTGTATCGCACGATCGGCAGGCCACTACAGGTCAACGGCCCGTCGGGGCCGAAGGTGGCGACTACGGCCCAACCGCCTGGCTCGAGGCAGCGGCGCAGCGAGCCCAGGTAGTCCTCACGTTCGTCCGACTCGGTCAGGAAGTGATAGACCGCGCGGTCGTGCCACAGCGCGTATCGGCGGTAGCGCCGCAACTCCAGGACGTCGGCGACTTCGAGGATGACGTTTTTGCCCTCGTCCCCAAGACGGTCACGGACGATCTGTAGCGCGCTGGTCGACAGGTCGATCGCGGTGAGGTCGGTGTATCCGCGTTCCAGCAAATGATCGACCAGGGTGGACCAACCGGCACCCACATCGATGATCGGCCGGTCTCGCGGGACCTGTGTCTCATCCACCAAACCCAACGAAAGACCCGGCACAGATTGCCACCACGAAACGCCGTCGACGTCATTGCCAGTGTGGACGTTCTCCCAAAACTCCAGGCGCGCTGCTGCGTCTTCGGGACGCTCCGGTGCCGTACTGGTCATGCCAACTCCTCGCGTAAACGTCATTCGCTCGTCACCAGAGAACTTACCTTCCCCGGACCTTGCCTCCCTAGACCGGACACGTGCCACTTTTCGGGGGTTATCGTGCAACGGCATGTCTCAACGAAAGTTGAGTCCCCCAAGCAAGGCGTGCCCCTGTGAAACTCGGCGAAGTTACGCGCGTTACCCCCTTCCTTCCACGTGCGGGCAGGACTACTTTCGAAGCATCTACTCCGCGATGACAAGAGAGAGGCTCGAACATGGACTCGGGCTCTGGCGCAAAGACTTTTGCGACAACGGGAGCTGCCTACGACGGATTCATGGGCCGCTACTCCGAACCGCTGGCGGTCATCTTCGCCGACACCCTGCAACTGACCCAAGGGCTGCAGGCTCTCGACATTGGATGCGGCCCCGGGGCGCTGACCCATGTGCTCGCTGAACGCCTCGGATCGGATGCCGTGTCCGCCTGCGACCCGTCTGCACCGTTCGTCCAGAGTTGCACAGATCGCTGCCCCGGTGTCGACGTCCGAGCCGGGCGCGCTGAAGACCTTCCCTTTGCTGACGAGGCCTTCGACATCGCCGTCGCGCAACTGGTTCTGCACGTCGTCGCTGACGCGCCCCGAGCCGCCAGCGAAATGCGCCGGATCTTGCGAACTAATGGCCGGGCGGCGGCCAGTGGCTGGGAATTCTCTGAGGGTATGCAGATGTTGGGACACTTTTGGGAAGCCGCACGGTCCGTCGACCCCATGGTTCCCGATGAGGCGACAAGTTTGCGCTTCGGTGGCCCAGGCGAGATCGCCGACCTCTTCGAGGGGGTGGGTTTCCGTGATGTGGCCGAAACGACGCTGACGGTCACGTCGGAGTACGCCCACTTCGACGACCTTTGGTCGGGGTTTCTCGCTGGCATCGGCCCGGCCGGCGCGTACTGCATGAATCTGTCCAGGCAGGCTCGCACCGCGGTCCGAGAAGAACTCTTCAGCAGAGTCGGATCCCCCACGGGTGCATTTGCGCTCACAGCAATGGCTCGTTGCGCTTCCGGATTGAAACCCGCGTGAGGCGAGATTCCCACAGCATCACCCGTCGGCAGGGCGGTGTGAAGGTATAGGGGCTTCGGGGTCGTCTTCGCTGCGCTCCTTGCGTAAACGTCATTCTTTCGTCACCACGGAACTTACCTTCTCTAGACCCTGCCACCCCTACACTCGAAAAATGGTTGACCCTACTGCACCAGCGCCTCCTGACGAGCTCGGCGACATCGCAACACTTGTCGATGGTGGCGATATGGATTGCGGCAGCGGCTTGCTTCTGCTGATCACTCGAGCCATGCGACGGCTGGACGAGGGACAACTCCTCGGAATTCGCAGCGCTGAAGAGAGCGTCACCACCGACCTGCCGGTGTGGGCCGAACTAGTCGGCCACGATCTGGCCGGTCAAGTCAGCGAATCGGCAGAGGGTCCGTGGTGGTTCGCCGTGCGCAAGTCAGTCAAGGTGTCGACGGTGTTCAGCCTCGGCGAAAAGACCCCAGTGGGCACACGCCTGTGGGCTTACACAAACTTCAACTGCAACCTCGCCTGCACGTATTGCTGTGCGGAGTCCTCCCCCAAGGCCGCGGCCCGACTTCTGCCGCCCGAGGTCGCCCGCGAAGCCTTCACCGAGTTTGCTGCCCTCGGCGGCCGCGAGCTCTTCCTGACCGGTGGAGAGCCCTTCATGCACCCCCAGCTTGATGAGTTGGTCCGCGCAGGTGAGGGCTTGGAGCGGACCATCTTGACCAACGCCATGGTCTTCGGTCGTGGCAGACGCCTACAGATGTTGGAGGAAATGGACCGCTCCGTCATCCTGCAGGTCAGCCTCGACTCCGCTACTCCGGAGTTGCACGATGCCCAACGCGGTGCCGGGTCGTGGTCCAAGGCGCTGACCGGCATCGGTCAGGCACACGCCCTCGGCTTCCGAGTGCGTGTCGCAGCCACGATGTATGACGAAGACCCCACTCGGGTGGGCGAGTTGCACGCCCGACTCGACCAAGAGGGTATTGACCCCGAAGACCGCGTGATCCGACCCGTGGCCCAAGAGGGTTTCGCCGACACCGGCATACACGTCTCGATCGACAACCTCGAGCCCGAGCCCACCATCACCGCCGACGGCGCCTGGTGGCACCCTGTCGCCGTGACCAACCCACACCTGCGCATTCACGACGGGCCGCTGCCCGTTTCAGAGATCTTCGGCGTCGTCCGGGACACCCTTGAGGTACAAGGCGCCGCGGCCCGATCCGGACGAGAGGTGTTTCGTTGTGCCTGATCCCAAAGCAATCTTGACCTGGCTCTTTGCCCCCGCAACCGAGGAGGTCCCCCGTCACCACGCCATCGGGGCTGCCGTTCTACGGATTCTCATCGGCTTCCTGTGGCTATACAACGTCTCCTGGAAGCGGGCCCCCAACTTCGGCGAAGAGGCAGGCAATGGCCTGTACCATTTCACGAAGTTGGCGGTCGAGCACCCCGTCTTCCCGCCGTACAGCTGGGTCGTCGAGCACCTGGTGCTGCCGTTCTTTCAGCCGTTTGGCTGGATGGTGCTGGCCGCTGAGACAACCCTGGCGGTGTTGCTGATCACCGGCACCTATGTCCGGGTTGCCGCGCTGATCGGGATCGCCCAGTCCATCGCTATTGCCCTGTCGGTGGCGTTTGCTCCCGGGGAATGGCCGTGGGCGTACTGGATGATGATCGGCATCCACGTCGCTATCTTGCTCAGTGCGTCCGGTCGAGTGCTCGCGGTCGACGCGATCCGGGCCAAGCTCACTACCGGGCGCACGCTCGGAACGGTATGGGGCGTCGTGACGATCCTGCTCGGGCTCTACAGCGTCTTCGGCTCCTTCGGTGATCCGCTGGCCGCGAGGGGCCCAGGACTTGCCTCGACGGACCTGTCGATCAGTTTCGGCTACTACAACATGATCGGTGGGCTGGTGCTGGTGGCAGTCGGGGTGCTCCTGGTGCTCGCGGCTCGCGGGGGTGCCGACATCCTCGGTAAGGTCGCGGCCGGACTTGCCGTTGTCGCCGGTCTTTCGCTCCATGCCCAACTCGGGTTCACCGATCCGATTCTGGGCGGCAACCCCACCTCGGCGGCATACCTGTTTTCTGCTGCTGTTGTCGCTGGCGCGCTGGCATTCGCAACAAGTGATCAGAAGGAAAAAGAAGAAGCATCGGTCTGATCTATCCACACCCGCAGATCAGCCATTACTCGAAAGGGAATTGATGGATACACCACGCACCAGCAGTACCGCGCGACGGACGGTTTTGATCGGGTCTGCGGGGATCAGCGCACTGGCCCTACTAGCTGCCTGCGGAGGTGAAGAAAGCGAGCCAGCCGCCAACAGCGAGTCAGAAGAAGAGCCCCAAGAAGCCAGTGGGCCGTTGGTGATCTCGGCGATTCCGGATCAAGACCCAGAACTGCTCAACCGCCTCTATCCAGACGTTGCTGCCCGATTCGCCGAGGCGACCGGTGTGGAGGTCGAATACAAGCCGGTTACCGACTACACCGCTGTCGTGCGGGGCTTCGAAGTCGGCGACATCGATGTCGCCTGGATGGGCGGCCTGACCGGTGTGCAGGCTCGATCACGCGTCGAAGGCGCGGTCGCCATCGCCCAGCGCGACATCGACGCCGAATTCCACAGCGTCTTCATCGCAAATACCGCTTCGGGCCTTGAGCCCTTCGAGGAGGTCGAGGGCTTGCAAAGCCTTGCCGGGCACAGCCTCACCTTCGGCAGTGAGACTTCGACTTCGGGGCGCCTCATGCCCCAGTACTTCATGGAGCAAGGCGGTCTCGACATCGCGGACCTCGACGGGGAGCCTGGCTTCTCCGGGTCGCACGACGCGACCATAGAAACGGTCGTCAACGGGAGTTTCGAAGTGGGCGCGGTGAACGAGCAGGTCTGGACGGCCACCCAGGAGGCTGGCGACGTCGACCTCAGCAACGTGGTGGTGCTCTGGCGCACGCCGGGGTATGCGGACTATCACTGGTTGGCACGGCCCGATCTGGATGAGAAGTTCGGTGAAGGCACGACGCAGGAGATTACTGATCTGCTGCTCAGCCTGGACCCAGCCAACGAAGACGACGCGGCCATCTTGGATTTGTTCGGGGCGAAGTCCTTCATCGAAACCGAGAACTCCAACTACGACCAGATTGAGGAAGTCGCGAAAGAGCTGGACCTCTTGGCGTGAACTCAGCTGCGCCGGTCGTCCGGCTGCACACAGTGGGACGACACTTCGGTGGTCACCACGCGTTGCGCGACTTGGACCTGACCGTCCGGCCGGGTGACCGTATTGCGCTGCTCGGACCCAGCGGCGCCGGCAAGAGCACGCTGCTCGCCATCCTGAATGGCTCGTTGCCTGCCACGTCTGGCACTGTCGAGGTGCTCGGGAGCGACCTTGCGGCCATCTCGGCTGGTCACCTGCGCGTGCTGCAGCGTCGCATCGGGATGGTGACGCAGCGGCTCGACTTGATCGATCAAGTCCGAGTACTGCACAACGTGAATGCAGGCCGCCTCGGGAGGTGGCCCACCTGGCGCGCCCTGGCCTCTCTTGCCCTGGCCCGCCCCGACGGTGAGGTCACCATGGCCCTTGACCAGGTGGGTTTGAGTTGGGCTGCCTCCGAACGCACTGAGCGACTCTCCGGGGGTGAGCGGCAACGGGTCGCCATCGCACGGCTGCTGGTGCAGCACCCGGAGTTGGTGCTGGCCGACGAGCCCGTCTCCAGTCTCGACCCCGGCCGAGCCGCAGAGATCCTGGGCCTGCTGACACAGGCCGCTGCCGACTCGGCTCTGGTCGTGAGTTTGCACCAGCCGGAATTGGCCCGCCAGCACTGCACCCGAGCGGTTGGGCTTCTTGAGGGCCGACTGGTGTTTGACGTGCCGGTTTGCGAACTGCACGACGATCAACTCGCCGACCTGTATTCACTGACCTGACGCGGCTGCGATGACCCAACAACTGGAGCGCAGCCTCGAGCTGCCGCACGAAGACACTCAGCGCTCTTACCGTCGCCCCACGACCAAGACCGTGCGGGCGCGGCGACTGGTCGGTGTGCTGTTAGTGGTGTTCCCCGTGCTCTGGGCAACGTATCGCGCCGTTGCGGGCGACAGTAGCCTGGTCAATTGGAACGGACTGGCGCTGCTCGACGACCTGTTGGCAATGGCCTTGTCGCCAGCGCTGGACGGCCCGTTTCTGCGGGTAGTGCTCGATGGCGCGGTCACCACTGTCGCCTTTGCGGCGATCGGCACCGTCGGCGCACTGGTCATCGGGGCTGTTGGCGGTCTGATTCTCAGCGACGTGGCCTGGTCGCACTCCCCACCCGCGCCAGTGCGCGTGGCGCGGCTCGCGCTGCGGGGGCTTCTGGTCGCGGCTCGGTCGATCCACGAACTGGTATGGGCGTTGCTGTTGGTCAGCGTGCTTGGGCTCGATCCCCTGGTCGGCGTGCTAGCCATTGCCATTCCGTTTGGTGCCCAGACCGCAAAAGTGTTTGGCGAGACCCTCGATGTGGTGCCGGCTGGCCCGTTGCAGACGTTGCGTAGCGCTGGCGCTCGCCCGGTTGCCGCCATGGCGTATGCACTGCTGCCTGGGGCGGCACCGCTCTTGGTGTCGTATTCGTTCTACCGATTTGAGTGTGCCATCCGCTCGGCCGTTTTGCTCGGAGTGGTGGGCCTCGGTGGCCTGGGGCAGGAGCTCGTCGTCAGCCTGCAATCCCGCAACTGGGATGAGGTCTGGACGCTGATCGGGGCGGTTGTCGTGCTTTCGGCGGTGGTCGACCTGTGGAGCACTCGGATCCGTGGTGACATGGCTGCCGTCAGCTGCGCGGAGTGGGCGCCGCAATCCGAAGGTGCCCCGCCCGCCGACGGCTCGCCGGTCACCCGGGGCAGCACCGGATCGCGCTCCGCGAAGTGGTCGGCGATATTCGGCATACTCGCTGTGGCTGCCGCTTGGTGGGCATCTGGGGTTTCTTTGGCTGGTCTCACCTCCGTTCGCACCCGGACTTTGACGGTGAGCCTGCTGGATGACCTGTGGCCACCACAGGTGCCGATTCAGGGTTGGGGTGTGTTGGCCGATGCCGTGTGGGACACCTTGGCGATGGCCGTCTTGGCGATGGCGATCGCCGTGCTGATCACGCTGCTGGTGGGGCCGCTGGCCACGCGCGCACGCCCGGCTCGGGGCACGCGGGCGAGCCTGAGCCGCCGCGGGGTGAGTCTGGTCGGTTGGCTGTTGGCCCGGCTGGTCCTGCTGGTGCTGCGGTCGATTCCGCCGACCGTGTGGGCCATCGTCGCACTGCTCGTGCTCTTCCCGGGGATACTGCCTGGCGCGTTGGCCCTGGGGCTGTATACCGGTGGCATCCTGGGCCGCTTGGTGGCTGAGGCGTGGGAGAGCATCGACACCAGGGCCAGGGATGCGCTGCGCGATGCCGGCGTTTCCGGTCCGGTAGCGGCGATTGCCGCAATCGTGCCGCCATCGGGGCACCACCTGCTGACCTACACGCTGTACCGCTTCGAGATCTGTGTGCGCGATACGGCGGTGGTCGGCGTGGTCGGCGCCGCGGGCCTCGGTCGACTGTTGGCCGAGAACCTAGCTGTCTTCCGCTTCCCGGTGGTGACGACCGTGTTGATCGCCTCGTTCGCGATCAGCGTGGCTGCCGAGCTGTTCGGCCGATGGTTGCGGCGCGCCACTCGCGCTTAGTCAGTCGGCACCGGCGCAAAGAGCCCCTGACCGCATTCTTGCTGTTCAGGGGTCGGGGACGCATCTCGTCACAGTGCGCGCCCGGAGAGATTCGAACTCCCAACCTTCTGATCCGTAGGCGGAACGCCGACGATCCGGCGCGCTCTGACTAGTGGCGATTCAGCTCCTGACCTGCCGGTACATCCATCCACCGCATGCTCCCTTGTCCGGCTCACGCCGGTCCCTCCGTGTGCAGCCGGTGCGTTTCCTAGCGCGCGACTAGCGGCGAACACAACCGCGGGCGCTCAGACGCAGCGCACGCGGCGTCGATGTTGATCACTCCCATCTCCGTGAGGCACGCATGCCTTCTACCCTCCCCTGCGCGAAACCTTGTGACCGGAGCATCGCCAGTCGGTACCGGCGACTGACGCGACTCAGTTCGAACCCAGCCGTCTCGGCCGCCGAAGCGGCGGTGTGGTGATGGACGGGCTCGTCGATCTTCGTACCGGCCCTGGCCTGAGGCCGGC
>JBBSNC010000002.1:0-33396 GCA_038232855.1 Actinomycetales bacterium | reverse complement strand
CGTCGGCCTCGTCGAGGGCCTTCTTGACGTCCATCATGCCGGCGCCGGTCTGCTCACGCAGCGCCTTGATGTCTGCGGCGGTGTAGTTCGCCATCGTTAGGTGTCTCTCCTTCTGCTCTGCAGTGTGATTCGGTCAGGAAGTGGGTGCTTCGGCGCCAGCCTCGGCAACCGTCTCTTCGGGCGAGCCTTCGGCGGCAACAGCAGCCGCTTCATCGGCTGAAGCCTCTACCGGAGCTTCCTCGGCCGGGGTTGCGTCGACCGGTGCTGCCTCGACTAGTTCTGCCTCGACCGGGGTTGCGTCGACCGGTGCTGCCTCGACTAGTTCTGCCTCGACCGGTGCTGCCTCGGCGGACTCCTCGACAACGGCGACTTCTTCAATGGCTTCGGCCTCTGTCGGCGCGTCGGTCGGCTCGGTGGCCGTTGTCTTATCGGTGGACGACGTGGCTGCTTCATCGGCGCTACCGGCGAGCAACTCGCGTTCCCACTCAGCCATTGGCTCGGCTGCCTCATCGCCTTCGCTCTCGCCGCCACCGGAGCGGGACAAAAGACCAGCGGCAACAGCCTCGGCGACAACCTTGGTCAGCAAGGTGACCGACCGGATAGCGTCGTCGTTGCCCGGAATCTTGTAGTCGACTTCATCCGGGTCACAGTTCGTGTCGAGGATCGCGATGACCGGGACTCCCAGTTTGCGGGCTTCGGTGACGGCGAGGTGCTCCTTCTTGGTGTCCACTACCCACACGGCTGACGGCACGCGGCCCATGTCGCGAATACCACCGAGGGTGCGGTCAAGCTTGTCCTTCTCGCGCCGCATCATCAGCAGTTCCTTCTTGGTGCGACCGGAGGAGGCCACGTCGTCGAAGTCGATCTCTTCGAGTTCCTTCAAGCGAGTGAGCCGCTTGGAGATCGTCTGGAAGTTGGTCAGCATCCCGCCCAACCAGCGGTAGTTGACATACGGCATACCGACGCGGGTGGCTTGCTCGGCGATCGACTCCTGCGCCTGCTTCTTGGTGCCGACGAACAAGATCGTGCCACCGTGCGCAACCGTTTCCTTGACGAAGTCGTAGGCCTCGTTCAGGTAGGTCAACGACTGCTGCAAGTCGATGATGTAGATCCCGTTGCGCTCGGTCATGATGAAGCGCTTCATTTTGGGGTTCCAACGACGGGTCTGGTGCCCGAAGTGGACGCCGCTGTCGAGCAGCTGGCGCATAGTGACAACGGCCATGCCGAGGTCTCGCTTTCTGTTGTGTGCAGTTGGACCGGGCACAAGCGACCGCCTCCGCCCACACCTGAAATCAGGAGCAGGACTGCGAAGGCGCGCCCCGGCCTTTCAGGCCGGTATGCCTGTGCGCGAATTCGCCTGACCCACATAGGTCAGACGTGCCCTTATCCTACGGCCGCGGGTCCTTGCACTGAAATCGACGTGTGAGGGTTCTACGGTGGTGGCTATGACTCGTTCGCTGGTGCAACGCATGGAAGGCTTCGGCACGTCCATATTCACCCAGATGTCCCAGCACGCTGCGCGCTTCGAAGCTGTCAACCTCGGGCAGGGCTACCCGGATTCGGACACCCCGGAAGAGTTGCAACAGGTCGCGGTGAGGGCCATTCGCGACGGTCAAAACCAGTACCCACCGGCTCGTGGTCTGCCGCTCTTGCGCTCGGCCATCAGCGCGCACCAAGAGCGTTTCTACGGACTATCCGTCGACCCTGACACCGAGGTATTGGTCACGGTGGGCGCTACCGAAGCGCTAGCCGCCTCCGTGCTCGCGTTGGTCGAACCCGGCGATGAAGTCATCTCCTTCGACCCGTCCTATGACGCCTACCCTGCCGCAGTGGCCCTAGCCGGCGGAGTCCACCGCACCGTGATGCTCAGGTTCGGGGACAACGGTTTCGATCCGGGCGATCTGACTGCGGCGGTAGGCCCGCGCACCCGCCTGATCATTGTGAACAACCCACACAATCCGACCGGAAAGGTCTTTTCTCGCAGCGAGTTGGAGCAGATCGCCCAGATTGCCCGCGATCACGACCTGATCGTGGTCTGCGATGAGGTGTATGAGCACCTCACCTTCGATGGATTCCGGCACACGCCTATCGCGACGCTGCCGGGGATGGCGGAACGCACGTTGACCATCTCCTCCGGCGGAAAGACGTTTTCGGCGACCGGCTGGAAGGTCGGTTGGGTGCACGGCCCGGCAGAACTTATCGATGCGGTCGCTGCGGTCAAGCAGTTCCTCACCTTCTCCGGCGCTGCCCCGTTCCAATCTGCGATCGCTCACGGCCTGGGGCTGAGTGAGGCGTTCTTCGATGACATCGCCGCCAACTTGCAACGACGCCGCGACCTGCTGGCCGGCGCCCTGATCGGGATCGGCGCGAGAGTCTCGCGGTGCCAGGGCTCGTACTTCATCATGGCGGACGTGGCCGCGCTTGGCGTCGACGACGCGGTGTCGTGGTGCGCGGATCTGCCCGAGGCTGTCGGGGTGGCTGGCATTCCGGTGTCGGCGTTCTGTGCCGATCCCACGACAACCAAGACCCTGGTGCGGTTCGCCTTCTGCAAAGACGAGGCCGTGTTGCGCGAGGGCATCACCCGTTTAGCCCGCCTCGGGCGCGGCACCGAAGCACAAGCCTGAGGTCATGACACGGTGGGCCCGTGAGCGCAACCGGGCCCGCGACTAGCGCTAGCCACGCCATCACCACGGAGACGACCGCGGCCTTCGAGGAGTTCCTTCGCGTCGAGCAATCCCGGTCTGCGCACACCGTGCGGGCATATCTCGGCGATGTCGCGGCGCTTGGTGAGGCGCTCTGCGCAGCAGGAGTCGTGGACCTGCAGGTCGTGCGCCTGGAGCATCTGCGAGCCTTCTTGGCCCGCCTGAATGCCGCCGGCCTGGCGCGGTCATCGATCTCGCGACGGGCGGCCTCGACCAAGACCTTCTTTGCCTGGGCTCACGCCACCGGGCGCGTGAAGACCAACCCGGCGTCTCGGTTGAGCGCCCCCAGCAAGCACCGCAGCCTGCCCGGAGTGTTGAAAGCCGAAGAAGCTGCTGCGTTGATGGACATCGCCTCCATTGGCCGCAAATCCGGCGATCCGATCGCGGCTCGCGACGCGGCCATGGTCGAGTTGCTGTACGCCAGCGGCATCAGGGTCGGCGAACTGTGCGGACTGGACATCGACGATGTGGCACTGCATGAGCGAACCGCTCGGGTGCTCGGCAAAGGAAGCAAGGAGCGGATGGTGGTCTTCGGGGAGCCAGCGGCGCATGCTCTTGAGCTCTATCGGCGCTCAGCCCGTCCGACCTTGGCCGCAGATCACAGCGGCCCAGCGCTCTTCTTGGGGCGACGCGGCGGACGCGTGGATCAACGTCAGGTCCGCCAGGTCGTCCATGAGTTGCTCAGTCACTTGCCGGATGCCGCGGGCATGGGTCCGCATGGGTTGCGGCACAGCGCCGCAACCCACCTCCTCGACGGCGGCGCTGACATCCGCACCGTCCAAGAAATTCTCGGACACGCGAGTCTGGCGACGACTCAGATTTACACGCACGTTTCCACTGCGCGACTGCGCTCGGCATACCAACAGGCGCATCCACGCGCTTAGAACACGCTGGACTCTTCATAGCACCCCGGTCGGAAGCAACGAGACCTCCCACGCCTGCAGAAGGAGCATGGGGTCCAGGTACGTCGTACCCCTGCGTGCGCCGAGATGCAGACAGTTCAACGGCCAGCAATGGCTCCCCTGCGAAGCAAGCGTCCCCACGTGCTCACCTTGGCTCACCGCTGTGCCTGCCGGCGGTCGGTCGCTGACCGGTTGGTAGGTGCTGAGCAGTCCGTTGGAGTGTTGCACCGAGAGGATCCCGACGGAGTTGATGACGCCGCTGTAGGACACGATTCCATCTGCCACCGCCAGCACCGGGGAGCCCTCGAACCCGGCCACGTCCACTCCTCGGTGCCCCGGTAGCCAACGTTGGGCTGGGGCATCGAAGGGTTTGACCAGGACGTCTGCACCCGAGATCGGCCAAGCCCACGGGGCCGAGCGGTCGCCAGCGAGAGGGCCCAGGCGAGACGGTGCAGCGCGCCTCAGCGCCGCGAAGCCGGGCCCGGCAGCCTTCCAAACGTTACGCAGGTCTTCGCTCATGTCGGACTGCTCGCTGACCTTCCTCACATCCGTGACCGGGGCAGGTGTCAGGTCCTCCTGCGGGATGCCGGCCCGAGCGGGCACGTTGATGGCCAGACTCAGCACCAGCGTCAACGCCACCAACAACCAGCTCCGAGGGGGCCTCTCAGCGATGCTGACGCCTAGGGCTTGCATCGCGACCACCCCTGCGTCGTGCGGCGGGCCAGGGAGGCGACCTCGAGTTGGCCTAAAGCACTCATCACCTCAGCGACGCCTAAGCCAGCGACGGCGGTCAGAGCTTCAACCGACATGGTCTTGCGGGTCGGCAGGCTCTGCCAGACCCGGAACGTCTCCGGGTCTAACTCATCAGTTGGCCGCTGCTCTCCGCGCTTCGGCTCGGCCAGGTCACCTCCGAGGCGGCCAAACAACTCGGCGACTTCGGCTGCGTCAGTCACCAAGACTGCACGGCCTGAGCGGACTTCCTCATGGCAACCGGCGGAGACCATCGACGTGACCGGTCCTGGCACCGCCGCGATCGGCCGCATCAGCTGAGCGGCTGCCTTCACGGTGGTCCGCGCGCCCGAACGAAGACCCGCTTCGACGAGGACAGTGCCAACACCTAGGGCGGCGATCAGGCGGTTTCGAGCCAGAAACCGGCTACGGGTCGGGGCCGACCCGGGTGGGACCTCACTGATGACGGCCCCCGTCTGCGCAATCTGGGCGATGAGCGAGGCGTGCGCCGCAGGGTAGCTGCGCTCGACGCCACCGGCCAGCACAGCAAGGGTGGTGCCGCCCATCGCGAGTGCCCCACGATGGGCCGCGGCGTCGATGCCGAAGGCCGCCCCGGAGATGATGGTGAATCCCCGGTCGGCCAGACCTGAGGCGAGTTCCGCCGCCACATACTCGCCATACGACGTCGATGCCCGGGCACCGACGATGGCCGCGCTGCGCACTGTCAGTTCAGCCAGTCCATCACCTTCTTGAGACATTGAAGGGTGCTCTCCCCGTGTCCAAAGGCACCAAGGCGGGTATTCAAGCGCGTCGACTCCGCTCGGCCACTGGGGATCGTCGGGGAACAGCACGCTCGCTCCGACTCGGGCGGTGATCTCAAGATCACGGTCGGTATCCAGCCCCCTCAGCCGCGCGGCAAATCGCTCGGCGTTGCCGCAAGGAATCCCGCTGCGACCTTGGCGGGCCAGGTCCAGCGCAATCGTGAGTCCATGCGCTGTGATCATGGCGCGGGCGGTTCGGTCATCTGGCTCGGCGATGCGTGCCCAGGCGAGCCGCGCACGGTGCTCAGGAGTGAGGTCGGTGCGAGTGCTCACGCCGCCACCCCCGACCCGGTGCGCAGGGTCAGGGCGCAGGCCGCATCGGAGCGGCTCGGCTGATCCCGAGCCGCCAGGTCAGCAATCGTCCATGCCACCCGTAGGCACCGGTCATAACCGCGCAAGGTGAGGACGCCAGTGTCCATCGCCCGATCCAGATCGCGCGTGCTGCTGCGCGGCAGTCGCAGCGGGCCATCGCGCAGAAACCCACCGGGGACTTCTGAATTGACGGTCCACGGGGTCTGCTTCAACCGCATGCGCTGGCGATCGCGTGCTGCGCAGACTCGTTCGGCCACTGGTCGGCTACCTTCAGGCTCCGATCCGAACAGGTCAGTCCTGCTGACGGGGAACAACACGATTCGCACGTCGATCCGATCCATCATCGGCCCGGAAATCTTGCCCAGATAGGAACGCCGTGCCAGGGGCGTGCACTCACAGTCGCGGCCCTTGCCGAATCCTCGACCGCAGGGGCATGGGTTGGCGGCCATCACCAACTGGAACGCAGCTGGAAGACGGGTATGCCGATCGGTGCGTGAGATGACCACCTCACCCGATTCCATCGGTTGGCGCAACCCGTCGAGCACATCTCGTCGAAACTCCGGGCTTTCATCCAGGAAGAGCACACCGCGGTGCGCTCGAGAGACGGCGCCCGGTCGCACCTGCCCACTGCCGCCGCCGATGACCGATGCCATCGACGCACCGTGGTGGGGCGCCACAAACGGTGCATTGCTTATCAATGACCCATCCTCGGGCAGCAGCCCCAGGACCGAATGAATCCCAGTGACCTCCAGGGCCTCGGCGCGGGGCAGTATTGGTAGCAGACCAGGCAGCCGTTCGGCAATCATCGTCTTTCCCGCGCCGGGCGGACCAAGCAGCAACATGTGGTGCCGCCCCGCCGCAGCGACTTCGACCGCGACCCGGGCCTCTGCTTGCCCGACGACGTCACGCAAATCCGGCATCTCCGGCGGGGCAGGAGCCAACTGCCGCGGGTGCAGATCTGCGGGGACCAGACCCTGTGCGAGCGCGCGGTGCAAGGCTCCCACATCCCTCAGATCGCGTACGGCATGGACGCGGACCCCGGGCACCAAACTGGCTTCGCGCGCGCTGCCGACTGCCACCACGATGTCGCTGACTCCGTGCGCCGCCGCAGCCATCGTCATAGGCAGGACTCCGGGAACCGGCCTGATGGCACCGTCGAGGCCCAATTCGCCAATGTGGACGATCCCAGGAATCTCAGCGCTGGGAAGGGAGTCGTCAGCCGCGAGTAGGGCAACTGCGATGGCGAGGTCGAAGCCGCTGCCCACCTTGGGCAATCCTGCGGGCGACAGATTGATCGTCCAACGCCGCATCGTCAGCGACACGGCGGCGCTGCTGGTCGCTGCCCGAATGCGGTCCGGCGCTTGGGCACATGCTGCGTCCGGCAGTCCACTCATGACAAATGCTGGAAGGCCGGGGCTGCCGTGAGCCTCCACTGTCACGACATGACCCTGGACCCCGCTCAAGGCGACCGAGAGTGTCGTGGCCATTCCCATTAGGACACACCTCGCAGATGCTCAATCTCGGCCCCGTTAGTGCGTAGTGAAATAGCCAGCACATCGATGCGCACATCGGCTGCATACCGGGTCTGCTCCGCGAGCCAGTAACCGGCAAGACGGCGCAGCCTCGCTGCCTTGGCTGCGGTGACGGCCTGCGCCGGACTGCCGTACCGCGTGGATCGACGTGTCTTGACCTCGTAGAACACCACCGTCTGACCGTCGAGGCCGATGATGTCGATCTCTCCCAGCCGGCAACGCCAATTGCGCTCCACGATGCGCACGCCGTGAGATTGCAAATGCTCCGCTGCTAGCTGTTCGCCTTGATCTCCGATTGCGCGAGCCACTCGATGCGGCATACCCCCATGGGCCAATGTGACCACCTCCGGCCACCACAATGATTCCTATGCCGACCCAGCAAAGGGTGACGGCCAAAGTTGTGGGCGAGACGGCCCATCGCCGACAGGTGTGGAAAAGTCGGCTCAGTCCCCGAAGCCGCTCTTGGGTATCTCGAGGTCGGCCTGAGAGAGCTCTTCGACGTTCACGTCCTTGAAGGTGATCACCCTGACCTTCTTCACGAATCTGGCCGGGCGGTACACGTCCCACACCCAGGCGTCACTCATCGTGACTTCGAACCACGTCTCCCCTTCGCCGGTCCTGACCTGAACGTCGACGGCGTTGGCCAGGTAGAAGCGCCGTTCGGTCTCCACGACGTGGGTGAAGAGGCCGACCACGTCTCGATATTCACGATAGAGCGACAACTCCATGTCGGTCTCGTATTGCTCGAGTTCCTCAGCGCTCATCGGTGACCCACCTCCTGCATCGTCGGTGTCAAGTTCCAACTACGGCGATGATGCTCACACGGGCCGCGTTCGCGCAATGCCGTCTGGTGTTCGGGGGCGGCATACCCCTTGTTGAGATTCCAGTGGTATGCGGGGTGCGAGGGGTGCAGGTCGACCATGCGCTGATCCCGGTCCACCTTGGCCAGGACGCTGGCCGCAGCCACCGAAGAGCAGCGCATATCGGCCTTGACCATGGTGCGCACGGGGACTGGGAAGATCTCCGGATACGCCCATTGATCGGCATACGCCAACAATCCGACGCGTTCCGGGGTCGTCAGCCAATCATGATTGCCGTCGAGCAGGACGAGGTCGGGGCGCAGGCCCAACCCCGCCAGGGCTCGCTCCCCCGCCAGGCGAAGCCCGATCATGATGCCCCACCGATCAATCTCGGCCGGGCTTGCATGACCCACCGCCCACGCCAGAGCCCAACGCTGGATGCGCGGCACGAGCGCCTCGCGGGCCTTACCACTCAGTAGCTTGCTGTCCTTGACCCCGCTCGGCGCACTGCGCGACCGGGCGTCGATTGCCACGACGCCCACACTGACCGGGCCAGCCAGGGCACCGCGGCCCACTTCGTCCATGCCCACGACAACCTGGTGACCTTCGCGCTGGAGTTGTCGCTCGACGCGAAGGCTGGGACGGCCGCGGGCGCCTCGCACGGAGCCGTTCACCCTCGCCATCTGCTGATCACTGACCGTGCCGGTGTCAGTCATCGACGGCGCGCAAGGTCTGCGGACGTTCAAACCAGTCGGCTCGAGAAATCGGCCACACCAACGCCATCGCTTGACCCACCACGCGCTCACTCGGAACAGAACCCGTGGCTCCGGTGCCATCATCGTGGACCCGCGAATCGCCGGAAATCGAGCGGTGGTCACCCATCACCCAGATATTGCCCTCGGGCACGGTGATGTCGAAGGGGATGGTGCTGGGCTCGTCCCCTTCGAACAAATAGTCCTCGTTCAGGGGCTGATCGTTCACGCTCATCCGGCCCTCGTCATCGCAACAGACGACGTGATCGCCGCTCAGGCCGATGACCCGCTTGATGAGGTGGTTCCCCTGCCCGGTCGGAGCGAGTCCGACAAACTCCAGACCGCGAACCATCGTATTGAGCACAGGTCCGCGATCATTGCGCACGACCGGCGGCAGCCAGTTGTCGGGATCCTCGAAGACGACGATGTCCCCGCGCTCGACTTTCATCGGACCCGCCTGAATCTTGCTCACCACAACACGGTCACCATAGATCAGCGTGCTCTCCATGGACCCCGACGGGATCCAAAAAGCTTGCATCAGGAACGTCTTGATCAAGAACGAGATCACCAGCGCGATAGCCGCTACGGTCACGATCTCTCTGAGCCCTGCCGCGACACGTCGCCACAGGCTGGCGCTCTCAGGGCCTGGAGGACGGCGTGCATCTCCACTCGGCGAGGAGGATACGTCCCGGCCGAGCGTGTGAGCGTTCTTCTCACTCACGGATGTGGCCTTTGACCGCTGCGCTATCGCTTTTCGCGGATCCGCGCAGCCTTGCCCCGAAGGTTGCGCAGGTAATACAACTTTGCGCGGCGCACGTCACCGCGGCTGACGAGTTCGACCTTGTCGACGTTAGGCGAGTGCACCGGGAAGGTGCGCTCTACGCCTACCCCGAAACTCACCTTGCGGACCGTATAGGTCTCAGCGATTCCGCCTCCGTGGCGGCGAATGACAATGCCCTGGAAGATCTGGACACGAGAGCGGCTGCCCTCGATGACCTTCACATGGACCTTGACGGTGTCGCCACCTCGGAAGTCCGGGATGTCATCGCGCAGGCTTGCTGCGTCTACGTGGTCGAGCTTGTGCATGGTGTCTTCGCTTCCTCGTCAGTGCCACAGGTCACCCACGGCGATCTGTCCCACCCGGTATGCCGAGTGGGTGCGTGTCGTTTGTGTGCCTACCTCGTTGGCGTGTCGTGCACTCCCCCTGTGGCAGGGGCACGACGGATCAATCCAACGGAAGCGGTGCAGCCGATTCTCGCACACCGAATCCGTGGCACCCAATGTCGCCAGCCCCGTGGGCAAACTAAAGGTTCGGCTTGTAGAGCTCCATGGTGGGAACGCCTTGGTACTCAGAGCGCTGCAGCAACTGGTAACCCGCCTTCGTGTACATCCGCAGATTCGCCTCGGAACTGGCTCCAGTGAAGAGCACGAAGCCGGAGATGTCAGCGGGCGCGGTTTGCTCGGCATACCGCAGCAGCGAGCGGCCCAGCCCCAGTCCCTGCAGGTCAGGCGCCACCATCAGACGCCCAATATCCCAGTGCTCCCCGGCCCGCCGCGCCCGGACTGACCCCACCAGCCGGCCATCGCGACGTAGCACCCAGGTTGGCCATTGGTCGACCGCAGCCCTGACTCCTTCCAGCGTCTCGTTGAGCGCTGGAATCGCAAAGCTGTCGTGTGCCCGGCCTTCGGGGACCCAGCAGGCCAGTGACAGGGTCAAGATCTCCCCGGCATCGGCATCTGTCGCCGCGGCGATCTTCAGGTTGCCGGCCTCCTTGCCTGCCGGGTCATCGTCATCGAGTCTGAAGTCCTTGGCGCTGGCCGCAGCCAACAGATCCGGTCGACGCTGCGCGGTGCGGCTCAGCGCCTGACTGGTGCGCCAGGACTTGATGGCGCCGTGGTCGCCGGAGCGCAAAACCTCAGGCACCTCACGTCCCTGCCATTGCGCGGGCTTGGTGTACACGGGGTACTCCAGCAATCCATCGACGTGCGATTCTTCCAGGAGCGATGCGTCGTTGCCGATGACGCCAGGCACCAGTCGAGCTACCGCTTCGATGATGGCCAACGCAGCCACCTCACCGCCGTTGAGGACATAGTCGCCCAGGGACACCACGCTGACCTTCATCAGCGAACGGGCCTCATCGAGCACCCGCTCGTCGATACCTTCATAGCGCCCGCAGGCGAACGCCAGCCAAGGCTCGGCCGCAAGGTCTTTGGCCACGTGTTGGGAGAAGACTTCGCCGCTGGGGCTGGGAACAATCAGGTGTGGCGCTGCCCCCTCGTTTGCTTCTGCGCACTGTTGGGGCTGAAGCAGCCAGGCCAGTGCGTTGCCCCACGGCTCGGGGCGCATCACCATTCCGGCGCCCCCGCCATATGGCGCGTCATCGACGCTGCGATGGCGGTCATGAGTCCAGTCGCGTAGATCATGCACCCGCAGATCGAGGAGGCCGTTCGCCCGAGCCTTGCCGATCAGCGACAACTCCAGTGGTTGCAGGTATTGAGGAAAGATGCTGAAGACATCCAGTCGCATGTCAGCTGCCTACCTCGAGCAGTCCAGCAGGAGGGTCGATGACCACGACCTTCTTGGACCTGTCGACATCGGGGACCAATGCGCTGACGAACGGGATGAGCGCGGTGTGGCCTGCGGATAGGCGGACTTCAAGCAGGTCCTGAGCGGGTCTGGTATGCAGGCCGCTTACCTCTCCGACTACTTCGCCGGAGGCCAGGTGCACGGCCATGCCGAGAAGTTCTTCCTCGTAGAACTCGTCTGGGTCCGCGCCCACTTCGCTGGTGGAGTCGCTGGTCAGTGAATCCGACGAGACGTACAGCCTGATGTCACGTAACGCCTCGGCGTCAGCGCGATCACCGACCCCTTCGAACCCCAACAGGTATCTGCCTTGGTGCAGGCGTACAGAGCGCAACACGAACGTCGGACCGCCCGTCGTGGAAGTAACGAACTGCTCCCCCACGCGGAATCTGGACTCCGGGGCGTCGGTGTGCACCTCGACAGTGGATTCACCAGCGAGCCCGTGTGGCTTCCCGATCCGAGCTACCAGCATCAACTCACTGCCGCTGGGCATCAGGGGATACTCGTGTCAGCGCGTGCGGTCGGTGTCAACGATGTCGACGCGGACCTTCTGTCCGTCACCCAGCGCGGTCATGACGGTGCGCAGGGCACTTGCTGTGCGGCCTCGTCGACCGATCACGCGACCGAGGTCATCCGGGTGCACTCGGACCTCGAGTACACCTCCGTGACGGCCGTTCTTCTGCCGCACCACCACGTCAGCATCGTGGTCAACTATTCCCTTGACGAGGTGCTCCAGCGCTTCTTCGAGCATTCTTTAGACCTCGGCGGGGGTGGCGTCCGGCGCGGCTTGGTCAGCCTCTGCGGACACCGACTCGGCTGCCGGTTGCTCGTTCTGGCTCGCCTCCGGAGCTGCCGGCTCTTGTGCCGCTGACTGAGTGGCTTCCGGCTCGGTTGCCTTCGGCTCCTCAGTTGTCTTCGGCTCCTCGGCGTCCTTGGTGGACTTCTTAGCCTTGCGGGTTGGGGCCGCGCTGGACTCGGCACCGTCGGCGGCAGCCAAGGCCGCTTCATACAGCGCCTTCTTGTCGGGGCGAGCCTCGGCGTGGCGTAGCGTTCCGGCGGGGTCTCCCTCACCTGTGAAGGTGGCCCAATCGCCGGTGACCTTCAGCAGGGCTTGGACCTGCGGAGTCGGCTGGGCGCCCACGGACAGCCAGTGCTGCGCCCGCGCTGAGTCGATATCGATCAGCGAAGGCTCTTGGGTGGGGTGGTACTTGCCGATCTCTTCGATCGCTCGGCCGTCCCGCTTGGCGCGGGCGTCCATCACAACGACTCGGTAGAAAGGCGCACGGATTTTGCCCATGCGTTTCAGGCGAATTTTGACAGCCACGTGTGGGGTGTCTCCTCATTCTTGTCTGGGTGAGTGCTGGCATCCAACGTGGGGAAGCACGCGCGGATACAGGCACTACGAACGGACACCTCGGTTCACGGAGAGAGGGCCGCAACCGATGAGTACGGCGCCATTGTGCCAGAACTTGACCGCACCGCCGAAACCTCACTGCTCACCGCATGACTCGGATGTGGGCAGGACCCCTACGATCTGGCCATGGCCTTCCTCGAACCCGTGACCCTGATCGGCAACCTGGTGCAGCTAGAGCCGTTGAGCCAGGAGCATCACGACGGACTGGTGGAGGCTGTGCGCGACGGTGAACTCTGGAACCTCTGGTATACCGCGATCCCTCGACCAGCCGACATGCGCACGGAAATCGATCGGCGGTTGAGTTTGCAACAGGCGGGAAGCATGCTGCCGTTCACGACGCGCCGCCTCGACACAGGCCGGATCGTCGGCATGACGACCTTCATGAACGCGGACCACGACAACCGTCGCGTCGAGATCGGCTCGACCTGGAATGCCGCCTCGACCCAACGCAGCGGCACCAACGACGACAGCAAGTTGCTGCTGCTCTCGCTGGCCTTCGACACCTGGTCCTGCATCGCGGTGGAATTCCGCACGGCATGGATGAATCAACAGTCCCGAGCGGCGATCAGCCGCCTTGGCGCCAAGCAGGACGGCGTGTTGCGCCACCATCAGCGACTCGCCGACGGCAGTGTGCGAGACACCGTCGTCTTCTCGATCACCGAGGCCGAGTGGCCAGCTGTGCGCAACGAACTAGACCGCCGGTTGGGTCGAACGGCCCCCGCGTCGCTGGATCAAGAGCCCTCTTAGCCGAGGGCGCCACTGGGCGGCATCACACGTCCCCGCAACAGGACGCGGTGCGGGTCGGCCAGGACGCGGATGTCCTTGCGGGGGTCATCGGAAAAGACCACCAGGTCCGCAGACTCCCCCTCCACGATGCCGGGTCGGCCCAACCACTGGCGTGCCCCCCAGGTGCCAGCGTCGAGCGCTTGCAGTGTGCTGAATCCAGCGTGGGTGAGTGCCTCGATCTCACGCGCCACCAAGCCGTGCGGCAGTTGCCCACCGGCGTCAGTGCCGACATATACCGGGATGCCGGCCTCACGCGCCTTGGCCACCGTGTCGAAGCGTCGTTCATACAGATCGCGCAAGTGTGCCGCATAGGCCGGAAACTTCTCCTCCCCCGCCTCGGCAAAGGCGGGGAAGTTGGCGATATTCACCAGGGTCGGCACGATCGCGATCTCCTTCGCCGCGAACGAGTCGATCGTGTCGTCTTGCAGACCCGTTGCGTGCTCGATGCAATCCGTTCCGGCCGCAGCGAAGTCGCGCAAGGATTGCTCACCGAAGCAGTGCGCGGTCACGCGCGCTCCCTCCTCGTGCGCTGCTGCGATGGCTTGCCTCAGCACGTCCACCGGCCAGCAGACGTCCAGGTCGCCGCTGCCTCGCTCGATCCAGTCGCCGACCAGTTTGACCCAGCCGTCACCTGCGCGAGCCTCGGCACGGACATACGCCACGAGGTCATCGGGCTCGATCTCGTGGGCGAAATTGCGGATGTACCGGCGGGTGCGCGCGATGTGTCGCCCTGCACGGATGAGTCGCGGCAGATCTTCGCTGTCCTGCACCCACGTGGTGTCCAGTGGGCTGCCGCAATCACGCAACAGCAGAGCCCCAGCATCTCGTTCGGCGAGGGCGTGCTCGCGTGCCCGTTCGGCGTCGACTGCGCCGTGGGCCTCCAGCCCGACATGGCAGTGTGCGTCCACGAGGCCGGGCAATACCCAGCCTTGGACTGTCTCCACATCGCCAGAACGGGGTGCGGTGAAGGTGACCCGCCCATCCAGGATCCACAGCTCATCGCGAGTTTCCTGTGGTCCGACCAGGATTTCACCCCGTACATGCAGCACCGGAGTCTCCACCGGATGCACCTCCTCGCAGATTGTCGTATCGGCAGGCTATCGACCCCGATAGCGTGAGGCCATGCGGTACGACGCGGTGGTCATCGGTGCGGGCCACAACGGCCTTACTTGCGCAGCCTACTTAGCGCGAGCCGGGCGCTCAGTGCTGGTGGTGGAGCGATCCGCACACATTGGCGGGGCGACCCGATCGGCCAAAGTTTTCGATGACTACGACGCGCGCCTGTCGGCATACTCCTATTTGGTCAGTTTGCTGCCGCAGCAGATCATCAAAGAACTGGGGCTCGACCTGCAGTTGCATCGTCGGCGCGTGTCGTCCTACACCCCGACTGGCGAGAGCGGCATCTTGATCGACAACGGCGATCCGAAGCGCTCGGCAGCTGATCTCGGTGTCGATGCGCAGGCATGGCAAGACTTCTACGCCATGACAGGGGAGGTGGGAGCGGCACTGTTTCCGACGATGCTGGAGCCTCTGCACAGCGCCGAGGACGTCGCCACCTTAGTCGGCAGCCACGCGTGGCAGGACCTCTTCACACAGCCGATCGGTGCCGCGCTTGAGCGCAGGTTCTCCAGTGACACAGTGCGCGGGATTGTGCTGACTGATGGATTGATCGGCACCTTCGCTAGTGCGGGTGATGCAAACCGGCTGGCCAATAGGTGCCTGCTTTATCACCTCATCGGAGGCGGCACTGGGGATTGGGACGTCCCGGTCGGTGGGATGGGGCGGGTGAGCGACGCGTTGTGTGAGGCAGCCGTAGCGGCGGGCGCGCAGGTGCGGTGTTCCAGTGAGGTGGTCGCGTTGGAAACCGATGGCGAACTGGCCAGGGTCCGCATTGCCGATGGCTCGGTCATCGAGTCCGACGCCGTGTTCGTGAACGCTGCCCCTGCAGTGCTCGTTCGGCTCCGCGGTCAGCCCGCGGCGACTCCAGCCCCTGAGGGGGCTCAGCTGAAGGTAAACCTACTGCTTTCGCGGCTGCCACGTCTGAAAGACCCACGCGTCACTCCTGAGCAGGCCTTTGCCGGGACTTTTCACATCAATGAGGGATATGCCGCGCTGCAAACGGCCTATGCGCAAGCAGCACGCGGTGAGATTCCACAGCTGCCACCGTGTGAGGTCTATTGCCATTCTCTGTCTGACTCCTCGATTTTGGGGCCAGATTTGCGAGCCGCCGGGGCACACACGCTGACCTTGTTCGGCCTGCATATGCCAGCCCGGCTGTTTCGCCACGATCCACTTGGCGCCCGCGAGCACGCCCTGGCGGCCACCCTGGCCTCCTTCAACAGCGTGCTCGCTGAGCCCATCGAAGACTGTTTGCTCGCCCCGGATACTCTCGATGCGCGGACACCGATGGACATCGAAGCGTCAATCGGTATGCCGGGGGGTCATATCTTCCACCGCGACCTGCAGTGGCCGTTTGCCGAGCGTCGCGACGAGGTCGGGACCTGGGGTGTCGAGACGGCCGATGCCAACGTCTATCTATGCGGAGCGGGCGCTCGCCGAGGCGGCGGTGTGAGCGGCATTCCGGGCCGGAATGCGGTCGCGGCCCATCTTGGGGAGGTTGCGCTCGCGACGTAGGCGCCTTTTCGCGGGGCGGCCTGGGTGCTACTTGCCGCCTTGATTCAGGAACTTCTCGAAGCCCTTGGGTAGTTCCAGGCCGGACAGATCCGGCTCCTGCGACTCAGCGGCTCCCATCCCGAAGGCGCTGCCCATGGCGTTTTCGCGTGCTGTGTCCTGCTTAGCGGCGGCAGCGCGTTCTTCGGCGGCGCGTTTGGCGGGGTTGCCACTCTTGGACTTCTTGCGTTGCGGTTGTTGCTTCCCCTTGCCTTTGCCGCCGCCCATCCCCGGCATACCTGGCATCCCCGGCATACCCGGCATACCTCCGCCCTTTCGCATCTGACGCATCATCTTCTGCGCCTGCCCAAAGCGCTCCAACAACTGGTTGACCTCGGAGACGCCCACCCCAGAGCCTTTGGCGATCCGCGCGCGGCGCGAGCCATTGATGATCTTGGGGTGATCGCGTTCGGTCGGGGTCATCGAGCGCACCATCGCCTCCACCCGGTCGAACTCGCGCTCATCGAGGGAGTCCAGTTGCTGACGCATCTGCGCCATCCCCGGCATCATGCCGAGCATCTGCTTCAGCGAGCCCATCTTTTTGATGGCGGCCATCTGCTCGAGGAAATCACCAAAGGTGAAGTCCTCATCAGCCATGAACTTGCGGGTCATCTCCCGCGCCTGCGCAGCGTCGAAGGCCTTCTCAGCCTGCTCGATCAGCGTGAGCACATCGCCCATATCCAGGATGCGGCTAGCCATCCGGTCAGGGTGGAAGAGTTCGAACTCCTTGGTGCTTTCACCGGTGGAGGCGAAGAGGATCGGCTGCCCGGTGACTGTGGACACTGACAGGGCGGCGCCACCGCGGGCATCGCCGTCCAGTTTGGTGAGCACTGACCCCGTAAGGCCCACGCCATCAGCGAAGGCCTTAGCCGTGTCGACGGCCGCTTGGCCGATCATCGCGTCGATGACGAAGAGCACCTCATCGGCGCAGGTCTCGAGGCGGATGTCATGCGCCTGCCGCATCAAATTGACATCCACGGCCAACCGACCGGCGGTGTCGATGATGACGATGTCGTGGCCCTTGGCTTTCGCTTCTGCTACACCGTCGACTGCGACATCCACCGGGTCACCAAAGGAACGGGTGCCCTCCCCAGATTCGAGTGCCGCGTCGTGACCGAAGACGTTGCCTCGCTCCGGGGCGTAAACGCTCACGCCCGCGCGCTCGCCGACGATCTGCAACTGATTGACCGCGTTGGGCCGCTGCAAGTCGGCAGCCACCAGCAATGGCGTGTGGCCCTGCTCCTTGAGCCAAAAACCCAACTTGCCGGCGAGGGTGGTCTTACCCGCGCCCTGCAAGCCAGCCAGCATGATCACCGTCGGCGGGTTCTTCGCCAAGTTCAATCGCCGGGTCTGACCACCCAAGATGGCAACAAGCTCTTCGTTGACGATCTTGACGACCTGCTGCGCCGGATTGAGGGCCTGCGAGACCTCGGCACCGAGCGCGCGCTCGCGGACTACGGAGGTGAAGAGTTTGACCACCGGCAGTGCCACGTCGGCGTCCAACAGCGCGATGCGAATGTCTCGCACGGTCGCGTTGACGTCGGACTCTGTCAGCGATCCCTTCCGCTTGAGGTTGCGGAAGGTCAGAGTCAGACGGTCAGAGAGGCTATTGAACACTGGTCAAGGCTAACGAATAGATCAGCCGACGATGGCCTCGACGAAAGCCTCGGCGTCAAAGGGGGCCAAATCGTCTGGGCCCTCGCCCAGCCCGATGAGTTTGACGGGCACGCCGAGTTTGCGTTGGACGTTGACCACGATCCCGCCCTTGGCGGTCCCGTCCAACTTGGTCAGCACCACACCGCTGACGTTTACGGCTTCGGCAAAGACCTCGGCCTGTCGCAGGCCGTTCTGACCGGTGGTCGCATCCAACACCAACAGCACTTCATCGATCGGGCTCTGCTTCTCGATCACTCGCTTGACCTTGCCGAGCTCATCCATCAACCCCACCTTGTTGTGCAGCCGACCAGCAGTATCAATCAACACCACATCGGCTTCATATTCGGTGGCGGCCTTGACCGCGTCGAAGGCCACCGCAGCGGGATCAGCCCCTTCGCGATCCGAACGAAGCGTCGGCACACCGACCCGCTCCCCCCACGTTTGCAGTTGATCGGCCGCGGCGGCGCGAAACGTGTCTGCCGCCCCCAAGACAACGTCCTTATTCTCCGCCACCAGCACACGAGCCAGTTTGCCCACCGTTGTCGTCTTGCCAGTCCCGTTGACTCCGACCACGAGAATAACCGCGGGCCGTTCGCCTACTCGAGAGGCGGCGATCCGTCGGTCCATCGACGGATCGACGAGACGCAGCAGATCTGCGCGCAGCCAGCCCCGGACGGTCTCGGCGTCGCGCTCACCCTCAATCTGCACCCGGGTCCGCAACGCGGCCACCAACTCTTCGGTGGCTTCGACCCCGAGATCGGCCTGGAGCAGCGTGTCTTCGACGTCTTCCCAGGCTTGTTCATCGAGCCCGCCCCGAGACAGCAACGCCAGCAGAGCATTGCCGATGGCGGTGTTGGAGCGGGCCAAGCGCAGGCGAAGCCGTGCCAACCGACCACGGGCTGAATCGGGCCGCTCGATGCCGCTGAGATCGTCGAGACCAGGCTCGGCTTCGAGGTCGACACCAGGGCCGCGATCAACGACCGCAGCATCAGCAACGGGGGGATCGCCAACGACCCTGTCCTGGTCGAGGGATGGCGCTGTGCGCTCGGTTTCCGTGCTTGAGGGCAGGGTGGCCGATCCAGATCGACGGGGTCGGGTCAGCCCCACCACGATCACGAGGGCGAGAATTGCCACCACCGCGGCCACCGACAGGTATATCCAAAGAGCGTCCATAACCCCGCCATTCTCACAGATTGGCCGCCGTGCTCACGACTTCCGTGTTCGCGACTTCACGACCGCTGGTGGGGCCGCGGGAAGCGACGCCGGTGAGGACCGTAACGGTCCTCACCGGGGCGCGGTTACATGGGGTTGGAACTGCTTCGGGTTAGGGCTGCTTGGGGTCGCCCTTGTGCCTGGTCGAGGCCGTGCCCACTCGCTGCTTCAACACCTCACCGCGTTGGACCAGTTGATCGCCCCGGCGGCGCGCATCCGCAATCAGTCGTTCACCTTCGGGGGTCCAGAAGTCTCGCGAGTCACGGCGAGCATCGCGGGCTACGTACGCCAACACGACGCCGCCGACGGCAACACAGGTAAGCATGCCAAAGACAAGAACAACCATCTATCTAGAGTACATGCAAAGGGCCCTCAAGAGACTTCTGTTACGGCGTGTCGGACACGACACGCCGTAACGTGATCTAATTCATACTGCTCGATGGCTGTTTGACTACTCTGTCAATGACTTCAAGAGGCCGTTATCAAGGGGATCACGCAAAGACCGCTTCAATTCCGCGAATCCGTCAAATGTCGCCATCGTCGTCAAAGCCTCCCAGAGTTTCACCGCGTCGCTGTCACTAGGAGTAGCGGAGATCACGGGGCCAAAGAATGCCGGTCCGCCCGGTTCTCCGAAAGCCAGAATGGGGGTGCCGACATCGCCCCCGGTGCGCTCCATGGCCTGATCTGTCGCCGATTGCAACTCCTCGTCGTACTGTTCGTCGCTGGCGGCGACAGCCAGCTCGGGGGGCAAACCGGCCGTTTCCAGGATCTGCGGCAGGTCTTGCAGCACGCTCATCTGGTGATCGCTCATGGCACTCTGCAACTCATCGCCCTCTAGCGGGCCGTTCGAGTCGCTCGGTGCTTCCTCCCAGAGCCGGCGACCCATCTCCTCGTAGAGCGCCCCGAGCACGTCCTCGCCATGGTGGGCCTTCGCGGCCGCCGCCACGCGCAGCATCTTGTGCCCCACCGCGTGGCCCTTGGCCTCCTCCAGGTTCTTCATCTCATCGTTCAGCATCGCCAGGGAGATGAATCGCCATACCGGCTGTATGTCGACCTGCGCGATGACCTGACGAAACCATTTGGAGGTCTGCCAGCAGAAGGGGCAGGCGGGGTCGAAGAAGAATTCAACACGTCGCGATGTGGAAGCAGTAGTCATATGAGGCTCAACCCAGTTCAGCCCTTGAGTGTTCCGCAGGCGCTGAGTCAGTTCAAGCCGGCTGCCGATCGCCTCGTCGCAGACGCTGCGAAATGACGGTGGTGACTCCGTCGCCCTGCATCGACATGCCATACAGCGCGTCAGCCACCTCCATCGTCCGCTTTTGATGGGTAATCACGATGAGTTGGCTGGAGTCGCGCAATTCTTCAAAGAGGGTGATGAGTCGCCCCAGGTTAGTATCGTCCAAGGCAGCTTCGACTTCGTCCATGATGTAGAACGGACTTGGCCGCGCCTTGAAGATGGCGACCAAAAGGGCCACCGCGGTCAATGACCGCTCACCGCCGGAGAGCAGCGAGAGGCGCTTGATTCTCTTTCCTGGTGGTCGGGCCTCGACTTCGATTCCAGTGGTGAGCATATTGTCCGGATCGGTCAGTACCAATCGCCCTTCTCCCCCAGGGAAGAGCCTTTCAAAGACAATCTCGAACTGCGCGGCCGTGTCTTCGAATGCTTCAGCAAAGACCCGTTCGATCCGGTCATCGACTTCCTTCACGATGTTCAGCAGATCTGTGCTGCTGCGGCGCAGATCATCGACCTGCCCACTTAAATAGGTATGCCGCTCTTCCAGCGCCGCGAACTCTTCCAGCGCAAGGGGATTGACTCGGCCCAGGGACGAGAGTTTGCGTTCAGCTGAGCGCAACCGCTTCTCCTGCTCGGATCGCTCGAAGCGAGCAGGCTGGGCAGCGAGGACAACGCCTGCCTCATCTGAAGCCCATGGATCCGCGGAGGCATCCACCCCGGTCGTGGGGTCGAGCACCGGGACGGGCTGGTCGGGCCCGAACTCGGCGAGAAGCACGGTCGGGTCAACCCCGTGCTCCTCCAAAGATCTAGCGTGCAGCGTCTCAATCCGCAGACGCTGCTCGGCCCGAGCAATCTCATCCTGATGCACCGAGGTCGTGAGCTCTCGGAGTTCCTCACCGAGCAGCCGCGACCGCTCCCGCGCGGCCCTCAGTTGCTGCTCGAGCTCGGACTGACGGGTGGCAAGACTGTCTCGCTGTTCACTAGCAGTCTGGACCAACTCCTGGGCGCACTGCACCAGGTATGCCGACGCGCTGGCGACGGCCGTCGCGACCGCGCTCTCTTGAGCCCTGCGCTGGGTGCGGGCAGCCGCCTGCGCACGGGCTGTGATCTCATCGGCTGCAGCCGCCTCCAACGCGTCGGCCCGACCGGCGAAGGCGCGGGCACGCTCTTGACAGGTGCGCAACGACAACCGCGCCTCTGTCTCGCCGCTACGAGCACGCGCTGCCGCTTCTGCCAACGCCGGCCGGGCGTCCGTGTCCGCCACCGCGGGTCCTGCAGTTCCGTCGGATGGCGCCTCGTGCCGCCGCTGCTCTGCTTCGGCAGCCGCTAGGCGTTCTTCGAGGTGCTCCACATCGGCGTGAGCGGCGGCCAGAGCGGTCTGAGATTCTTCGATGGCTGATCGCGTGCGCTCCCGCTCGCCCCGGGCGCTGCGCATGCTTGACCCGAGTTGGCCAAGTTGCTCGGCGACGGCAGCCATCTGCGCATCCGAACGGTGCAGTTCCTCCAATGCCTGATCTGCGGCGGCCTCCGCCTCCTGCAGGGCCGCCATGTCACGTTGCATCTCGAAGGCGGCACGCTCCGCGTCTGCATTTGCCCGGCCGAGATGACTTCGAGCCTCCTCCAAGGCAGATTCGACCTCGATCAGGCTGGGCCCGTCTGCGCTGCCTCCGCGCACCCAACCGCCCCCATAGATGTCTCCCGCGCGGGTGACTGCGACCAGTGCAGACTCGTTCTGCCGAGCTACCAGCGTCACCGCGTCTGCTGCTGTTTCGACCAGCGCGACGTAGGCGACGTGGGATCGGACCGCGCGGACCAGGTCTGCGTCGTCGGCATCAAGCGCATCCGCCGCCCAGATAGATCCGGGCGGGAGCGCGGGGCGGTCGACTTCGTCCTGCTCAGGTGCCAGTCCCGGGATAAGCATTCCGGCCTGCCCCAGGTCTGCCTCGCGCAGCCACCCCAAACCCGCGCTCGCATCTTCGACAGACTCGATCACGAGGGCCTCGCCGGCCCATCCCAAGGCAGCGGCGACCTGCGCCTCTCTCCCTGACTGAACCGTGATCAACGAAGACACCGTTCCGTGTATGCCCCTCATCGCCTCGTGTGTCAGCAAGGCCGCGGCACCGTCTTTGCGCTGCATGCTCATGTCCAGCGCCTCGCAGCGAGCTTGCAGGGTGGAAACCCGCACCTGTGCAGCGCGCTGGGCTTCTTGGCCTCGTTGCACTCGCTCGGCTGCGGTCACACGCTCGGTTTCAGCGGTTTCATAGGTGTGATCCAGGCCCTGCTCACCCTGCTCTGCGTCGGCGATGCCGACTTCGAGGGCAGCGAACTCCCGCTCGGCCGTGCGTGCCCGGCTTTCGATCGCCTCTTCGCTCTTACGCAGACGACCGAGTTCGGCCTTCGCTGCCTCGATCCGTGAGCGTCTAGCCGCGACCTGACCAGCGAGCCGGGCCAGCCCCTCCCTGCGGTCGGCTGTCGCCTGCAGGAGTCGGCTGATCCGGCTCTGCTCAGCGGTGTGGGCGGCCTCTGCCTCGGCGCGAACATCATCGGCCTTCGCTAAGACTGTCTCGGCCGCGCCGACTTGCTCGTCCAAAGCCGCCTCATCTCGACGGACCTGCGCAGCCTGCTCGGCCAATTGCTCGGGGTCAACGCCTCGGTGCGGCGCGGCACCACTGGTTGCCTCAACGGCTTCGATGTCGAGCAGCCGCACGCGTTCGGCGGCGAGGTCTTGGGTGGATCGGAAGCGGTCCACCAGCGCGGATGCTTGGTAGTAAGTGTCTTGGGCTTGGGCAAGGGCGGGGGCAGCGACACGGCTGGCTTCTTCGGCGAGGGTTACTTCAGCAGCAACCTCAGCCAGGTTCTGCTCGCAAGCAGTCCGGCGCTGCACAAGGGCTGTTTCCGCGGCGAGTTCGTCATTCAACGTGGCCGTCAGGGTGGCAATGTCGTCGGCCAAGAGGCGCAACCGGGCGTCGCGGAGTGCGGCTTGGATCCCGGTAGCGCGCCGCGCGGTTTCGGCCTGACGCCCTAGCGGGCCGAGTTGCCGGCGGATCTCGGTGGTGAGGTCGTTCAGCCGGGTGAGGTTGCCCTCCATCGTCTCCAGTTTGCGCAGTGCGCGCTCTTTGCGTTTGCGATGCTTCAGGACTCCGGCGGCTTCCTCGATGAAGCCGCGACGCTCCTCAGGGGTTGCCCGCAGCACCTGATCCAATTGGCCTTGGCCGACGATGACGTGCATCTCTCGGCCGATGCCGGAGTCGGAGAGCAGTTCTTGGATGTCCAGCAAGCGGCAGGACGTACCGTTGATGGCATAGTCCGAGCCACCGTTGCGAAACATCGTTCGGGTGATCGTGACTTCCGTGTAGTCGATGGGCAAGGCACCATCGGTGTTGTCGATGGTCATCGACACCTCGGCCCGGCCCAGCGGCGGTCGTTCCGTCGTGCCAGCAAAGACGACGTCCTCCATCTTGCCGCCGCGTAACGACTTGGCGCCCTGCTCGCCCATCACCCAGGCGAGGGCATCGACCACGTTGGACTTGCCCGACCCGTTGGGCCCCACGATGCAGGTAATGCCGGATTCCAGGCGCAACGTCGTGGCCGAAGCAAAAGACTTGAAGCCGCGCAGGGTCAGGCTCTTGACATACACGTGAGCGCTGCTCCCCTCTCGGGTTAACTGTGATCGAGCGGACTGGCGCTCAGGATACCTAGAGGCACCTCGCTGATCAGCGTTCCAGGAACCCGGTCGTGTCGGGATGAGGCGGATGCGATTGCAGGGTGAGGCCCTCAACCCGACCGGGCCGACTATCCACCGCGGATTCGGGCTTCAGCAGCGCACACAACTTTTCGACATCGCTGAGGTCACCCTGGGCGCAGACCTCGACCCGTTCATCGGCCAGATTCTTGGCATACCCCACCAAGCCCAACTCCAGTGCCCGCGATCGTGTCCACCAACGAAACCCCACTCGCTGCACTCGGCCGCGCACGAACATCACCACACGGACCGTGTCCTCTCCGTGATCCATCGTTTCAGCGTAGCCCGAGGACTGGTGACCCACCACGTGCCACGGTTGCCTCGTGGAAGCGTCGGTGGACCTTGACCCCCGATTCCACCAACGGCTCGCCCGTGCGCTTCATGGGTGCATTGTCCTGCGTCGCACTCGGGGGCGCGGCTGACAGCGCGGGCAGAAGTGCGAGGACCGGTTCATGAACTCGTCGCGCACGATCGCCGTGCCGCATCGCGTGCACGGCTTCCCGGTCTGTCCGTAGGCGTCCAACGAGCGGTCGAAGTAGCCGCTGGCACCGTTGACGTTGACATACAACGCATCGAAGCTCGTGCCTCCGACCAGCAGCGCCTGACCCATGACGTTCCGCGCATGATCGAGGACGCGCCCAAGGGTGGGCTTGGTCAAGTCCGAGCATTCACGTCGCCCGTGCACCCCGGCGCGCCAGAGGGCTTCGTCCGCATAGATGTTGCCGATCCCACTCACCACGGTTTGGTCCAGTAGCGCTCGCTTGATCTCGGTATGTCGGCCCTTCAGCGCGCGCACGAGCGCGGGCTCGTCGTAGGCCACTTCCAGCGGGTCGGCGGCGATGTGGCGGATCGAGGCCGGTATGCCGAACGCATGACAACCCGCGACCTCGACCGCCCGGCTTGGGGATTCGGCCACGCGAGCCTCGGTATGCGGATCCGCCACCAGGGGCAGCAGCGACAAGCCTCCAAAGGTGCGCTGGTCAACGAACCGCAACACAGAGCCGCCACCGGTGAAGTGAAGACGTGCATGCGTGTGCTTCGGAAGCGGCGAGTTGGCATCAGCCACCAAGAGTTGGCCGCTCATGCCGAGATGGATGACGAGCGCAAACGGGTCTTGGGTGGGCTTCTGCAGCACCAACCACAGGTACTTCCCCCTGCGATCGGCAGCGATGACGTGCGCCCCAGCAATACGAGCCGCGAGATCCTGCGGCCCGGCCTCGTGCCGTCTGGCCACTCGGGCACCGCTCACTGTGGCGTGGGCGATCGTGCGGCCGACCACATGCTCGGCAATCCCGCGTCGGACGACTTCGACTTCGGGTAGTTCGGGCATCGAAACTAGGTGGTCTCGTCGTCGGTGCGCGCAGGCGAGGTGGACGCCACCTGCTCGGTGATCTTCTTCCAGGCTTCCTCGGCTGCCCCCTGCTCGGCGGCCTTCTTCGAGCTCCCCTGCCCGGTCCCCATGACTTCTTCCCCTACGACGGCTTCCGCAATGAAGGTCTTGTCATGATCGGGGCCTTCGTTGTCGACCCGGTATTGGGGCCCTTGGAGGTCCGTGGCTGAGACCAACTCCTGCAGGCTCGTCTTCCAGTCCAGGGCCGCCCCCCACTTGGCGCTCTCACGCATCAGGGGATCCAAGAGGTGATGGACGAACGTGGATGCCACCTCGATGCCGAGGCACACATAGACGCACCCAATCGTCGCCTCGGTGGTGTCGGCCAGGATGCTCGCCTTGTCCCGCCCACCGGTCGACTCCTCCCCGCGCCCCAGTCGGATGAATGCCCCCAAGCCCTGCGTGCGCGCCACATCCGCCAGTGCCCGAGTATTGACCACGGCCGCCCGCAACTTGGCCAGTTGCCCCTCGGCCAGGTCTGGGTTGTCCCGATAGAGGGCATCGGTGACCACCACGCCCAACACGGCGTCGCCGAGAAACTCCAGCCGCTCGTTATGCGGAGCCCCATCGTTCTCGTACGCATACGAACGATGCGTCATAGCCCGCAGCAGCAAGTCCGCATCGCAAGGCTCGCCGATGATGCCCGAAAGGTACGCCTGCAAGTCGGCCAACGGCATGGCCTGCTCAGGCACAGGGTCTTCAGACTGAGGCGGTGAAGCCGGCGGAGAGGTTGGAGTCGGCACGGAACCGAGGTGGGCGCTCAGCCCTGGTGTTCGGTGCGCTCGGCAGCGTCGTAGTGGCGGCCACCGTAGGTGCCACAGGAAGGGCAAGCGCGGTGCGGCTGCGTCTGCGCCTTGCACTGCGGGCACACAGTCAGCGCTACGGCGCTGGCTTTCCAGTTGGAGCGGCGGTGTCGGGTGTTGGCGCGAGACATCTTGCGCTTCGGGACGGCCACGTCAGGTCCTCTTCTCGGTATCGGTCGTGCTGATGAGGTCGGTCAGGACCGACCATCGGGGGTCTATCAGATTGTGCTCATGCCCTGGATTGTCGGCCAGGTGCACGCCGCATTGGGCGCACAGTCCCGGGCAATCCTCCCGGCATACAGGTTGAAACGGCAAAGCGGTCACGACCGCGTCGCGCACTACCGGCTCTAAGTCCATCAGGTCTTGATCGAGCTCGTAGCTGTCTTCGTCTTGCTCGGTATCGCCCACCTGCTCACGGTGTGCGGCTCGATCGGGATATGCGAACAGCTCCTGAATGGTGAGGTCAAGATCCACTTCGATGTCATCCAGGCACCGCACGCACAACCCGGTCGCGGTGGATCTGATCTGTCCCGTCGCCAGGACTCCCTCGACGACGGACTCCATCCGAACCTCGAGGTGGACCTCGGCACCTTCAGCAATGCTGATCACATCCGTACCGATTGAGGTCGGTGCAGTCACCGATCGGGACATGGTTCTCATGGTGCCCGGCCGTCGGATGAGCTCTCGGGTATTGAGCACCCAAGGTCCGTCCTCGTCACGATGTGCCATGAAATGAGTGCCTTGTCCGGTCGATGGTCGGCTGCCCCTCCACCAAGAACAGGCCGACGGGCAAGGATACTCCAGCAGTCCTGCATGACCAACTTGTCGCGAAGGGGGCTAAGACATCAACGCTGTCCGCACAACCTCGGGCACCATGCCCGTGACATCCGCACCACCAGCGGCTACTTCGCGCACGAGGGAACTGGACACGTGCTCCCAGGTCGGATCGCCGGCGAGAAAGACAGTCTCCACCCCGCTGAGATGACGGTTCATCCGAGCCATGGGCGTCTCGTACGAGTAGTCGCTCGCCCCCCGAAGTCCCTTGACGATGGCATCTGCTCCCACCTGCGCGCAGACATCGATCAGCAGTTGCCCAGCGAAGGTCACTACCCGTACTGGCGCCGAGTACGGCCCGGACTGCGCCAGCGCGTCTTCGATGAAACCGACTCGGGTTACCACGTCGAAGGAGCCCGCCTTGGCCGGGTTGTGCAGCACAGCCACGATGACCTCGTCGAACAGTTCAGCTGCCCGAGCAATGATGTCAAGGTGTCCATTGGTCACCGGGTCGAAGGATCCGGGGCACAGGCAACGGCGAGTCACGGCCTCAACTTACCCAGTCTGTTCGGGGATTGGTTTGAAATCGCTGCCTAGCCCGACAGTTTGCCTTCCTTGTGCGCGCGGCTCACGATCGCCGCGACGTTGTCCCGCGAGCCGGACTTCGCGTCGAGGTGGGCGCTGCGTGCGGCAATGAAGGCCATCCCCAAATCCTCGCGAACGGTTGCCGAAGCCTCCGTGCGCGCTGGGTTGAGAATTGTTTGCTCCTCCTCGCTGAGATGGTGCTGCAGGACCTCGTTCATCTCTTCTACTGCGTCGTCAAACTTTTGGGTGTCGGTGCCCACGCAGTCCAACAGGGCCAACAACGCCTCGTTGATCTCGGCATGCTCATGCTCGCCGTGCTCGGCCTCTTCGGCGTTGATGGCGTCCTTGCGCTGCAACCGCGGGTAGACCTTCTCCTCTTCGGCTTCGCCATGAGCGATCAACACCTGCGCAAACGCCTCCCGGGCTCCGGCGCGGTCGGCGGTGACATCGCGCATGTCGCGCATCAGCGATTCGAAGAGCCGATGATCGTTCAGGATCAGGTCGACGACGTCGCCTGCGGTGGGTCGCGGGATGGTGTAGTCAGTCATGTTCATCAATGGTGCCAGGCGACGGGCCAATGCGCTCGCCAGCATGAACGGCATCATGCACCGTCGTTTCGCCATACTTCTTGCTGCGTAGTGGCGCCAAAGCGCTAGGCCATCGCGGCGCGGGGCTGCGACTGGACCTCTCCACCATCACGACAGCACCAGGCACCAACCAAGCCGCCTCGATGAGCCCCTGAAGAACGGCCTCCAGAGCGTCCTCGCCCAGCGGGTATGGCGGATCGGCCAGCACGAGGTCGTAGGCGGTCGCGCCGCCGAGCGCTGTTGGCCCACTGGGCACCACCTGCTCCACCCGGCTGACGTTGACCGCCACGGCAGCGGACAGATCCAGCGTGCTGGCATTGCGGGCGATCAGCCGGGCCGTCGCCGGATCGGACTCCACGCAGCAGACCTGTCGCGCCCCCCGCGAGGCAGCCTCGAGCCCCAACGCCCCCGACCCGGCATACAAGTCCAGCACCGCGATGTCATCGAATCCCACCAGCGAGGCCAGCCTGGAGAACATCGCCTCGCGGACCCGATCAGTGGTCGGGCGAGTCTTCGCCCCGGACGGCGTCGTAATCCTGCGCCCCCCGGCACTCCCAGCGATCAAGCGCGTCATCCGCGCTCCAAGAACGCGGCCCGATCCGCATCGAGCGCCGCGATGGCCTCTCTCAGCGGAGTATGTCGGCTCAGGTCGGGGTCAGCCTGCACGGTGGACCAAGCGTCGTCGTGCGCGCTGACGATGAGGTCCTCGTCCCGCGCCAATCGCAGATGTCGCAACCCGCTGCGACCCCCACTTTGACTGGCACCAAGGACGTCACCCTCGCGCCGCGTCTCCAGGTCGATCCGAGCGAGCTCGAAACCATCCGTGGTTGCCGCCACGGATGTCAGCCGCTCGTGCGCCGGGCCGTCCACTCCCTGGGTGAGCAACAGGCACAGCCCCGGTTTTTCCCCACGACCGACGCGCCCCCGCAACTGATGGAGCTGGGAAATGCCGAATCTGTCAGCGTCGAGGATCACCATGACCGTGGCATCCGGCACATCGACCCCCACCTCGATCACCGTCGTGGCCACGAGCACGTCCAGCTCGCCGGCGGTGAACGCCAGCATTGCGGCGTCCTTCGCCTCTGCGGGCATGCGCCCGTGCAACAGACCGATACGCAGGTCTGTCGTCACTGGCATCTGGCTCAGAGCACGATGCACCTGCAGCACGCCGTACAAAACCGGTCCTTCCTCCCCCGCGGGCACCGGCTGCGGCACGCCGGGGCCGGGGTGATCCGCCCCAGCGATACCAACTCTTTCAGCATCACCGTCCGCGCCTTCACCTTCACTTTCGTCTTCGCCAATGCGCGGACACACGACATACACCCGGTTCCCAGCAGCGGCCTCCTCGGCAACCCGCTTCCAGGTGCGCTCGACCCAGCCCGGTCGATCCCCGGTCACCACATGCGTGCCGATCGGTTGCCGTCCCCGCGGCAGCTCACGCAGGGTGGATACCTCCATGTCGCCGTACACGGTCATGGCGACGGTGCGCGGAATAGGCGTGGCGGTCATCACCAAGACGTGCGGGGCATCGGCCGCTTTGGCTCGGAGCGCATCCCGCTGCTCAACGCCGAAACGGTGCTGCTCGTCAACAACCACCAGCCCCAACTCGGCAAACTGCACATGGTCCTGAATCAATGCGTGCGTCCCGATCACGATGCCGGCCTCACCGCTGGCTGCTAGCAGCAGGTTGGCACGACGCTGCGGGGCCGACTGGCTGCCGGTCAGCAGCGCCACTCGGGTGGACCGCTGCGCACCCGAAAGCATCCCCGCTTGCGCCAACGGGCCGAGCATGCCTGAGATTGACCGGTGATGTTGGGTGGCGAGCACCTCAGTTGGGGCTAAGAGGGCCGCCTGACCGCCGGCATCGATCACCGTCAGCATGCTCAGCAGAGCCAAGATCGTCTTACCGGAGCCCACTTCGCCCTGGAGGAGGCGGTGCATCGGCAATGGCCGGGCGAGGTCTTCACGCAGGCTTGCCAACACCTCGACCTGTCCACCGGTGAGCTCAAAAGGCAGCTGCTGCACGAAGGCGTCGACCAGCCCATCGGTGGTGGCCTCGCGAGGTGTGGCCGGCAGCGCATCCTCCGCGTGCCGTCGGCTGGCCAGCGATGCCTGGATGACGAACGCCTCGCCATACTTCATCCGCCACTTGGCCCGGGCGACATCCTTCTCGGAGCCGGGTTGGTGCACCAGGGTGTATGCCGTGCGCAGGGCCGGCAGGTTGCGCGCCGCTCGGATGTTGGCCGGGATGGGGTCGGGCAGCTCATCGAGTGCGTGCAGCACCAAGTCCATTGCCGCGTGCAATCGGATCGGGCTCATGTTCTTGACCTGCGGATACACGGGTATCAGCCCGCGACCGAGGATCCACAGGGTCGAGGAACGCTGGGTCGGGGTGGTGTCGGCATCGCTGGGGGTGGGCTCGCTGCGCAGGATCTGATACTCCGGGTGGGTCAGTTGCCGCCGCCGCGCGAAGGTGCTGGCAGTCCCAGAGCAGATGACTCGCGCACCTGGCACCAGCACGCGCTCGTGCCCAAACGGTCTGAAGAAGGTGAGGTCCATTTCTCCGCCATCCTCATCCACGACCGTGGCGACGAGCATCCGGCCTCGACGTTGCCGCATCGGGCGCGTGATGGCACGGGCTACGGTCGCCAACAGCACGACCTCTTCGCCGTCGACAATCGTCTTGAAGTCGGTCGGGCGAGAGGGATCGACATAACTTCGCGGCAGGAAGTCGAGCGCCTCGCCGACCGTGCGGATGGAGCGGGCGGATTCCAGGGGTGCGGCTGAGGTGCCGATGACCGAGCGCAGCATCGTCTCCAGGGTGATCGGCACTATTCCAAACCCAGCAGCCAGTGATATGTCCGTTGGCCGCCCTCGAGATGGTGCACTTCGAGTCCGGGCACGGTGCCGGACCACCGGTTCACCGCGTCGGTGATATCCACAGCCTGTGCTTGAGCTCCCTCGATGAGGGTAAGCAGTTCAGGCAGACCCCCCTCCAACGCCCCAGCGACCTGTGCGTGCAGTCCGGCGCAGACGGCATCCGCCACAACTCCTGCATCATCGTTGACACAGACGATCTCGGCGCCCACGATCCCCAAGAATTGACCCTGACGACACGGGCCAACCGGTGTTGACGCATCCGCGCTAGCGGTGGTCAGCGACGCATAGGCCACGCCTGCGTAGGCCGAACGCATGCTCTGCAGTGCCGATGCGGCGCTGGCCTCACCACCAGACAATCCTGGGCTCCAGACCGAGACCGCCGCTATCCCCTGCACTGCTGCCAGCGTAGGCAACACGTGGATCTTCACCCCCTCCCGCTCACCGGCCGCTGCGGCGGCTCGCGCGGCGAGGATGGTGTCGGGGTCGTTGGGCAGAATGGCCACTTCATTCGCGTGGATGCCCCGCGCTGCCTGGAGCAGCTGGCCCGTCGAGGCCCGATTCCCAGCGCTGGAGCGCACCACGGTGGCGCCGGCCTCGGCAAACAGCGTCGCCAAGCCAGGGCCTGGAGCGCAACAGAGGAGCCCCAGCGCGGGAGTCACACCTTCTCCCCCGACGTCGATCGCCGAGCTTTCGTTGATGATATTCGCGGCACCGGCGGAATGGGAGTTGAGCGCCGCGATGCTCACCTGCTCCATCCGCCCAGCGCGAGAGCCTGCATCCAACGCTGTCTGCGGGTCATCGAGATGCACATGCACCCGCCATACCTGCGGTCCGCCCACCACCATGACCGAAGAACCGTGCTCCATCAAGCTGCTCAACAGGGCTTCGCTGCGCGACTCATCCGAATCGATCAGGTGATACATGACCTCGTAGTCACCGTCCCCTTCGAAGTCACTTGCTTCGTCCCGACACCCCAAGCCATCCAACCCCGCATCCGGTTCTGAGCCAGGTGCGGCCGTGTGCCATGAGTCCGAACTGCGGCTCGTGCCTTCGTGCGGGCGGTCGGCAAGAACCCCCTCCAATGCTTCGAGTACCAGGACAAAGCCCGCCCCGCCGGCATCGACGACCCCCGCCTCAGCCAAACGGGGCAGTTGATCCGGAGTTCGCGCCAGGGCATCTCGGGCGGTCTCTAGCGCCCCTGCCGCCACCGCATACGTTTCTTCGGCTGCCCCCGAGGTGGCTTCGGCTGCCCCCCGGTCTCGACCGGCCTCGATCCCCTCCAGCGCCTGCCTAGCACCGGTCGCCGCTGCCCTAGCAACACTCAAAATGGTGCCCTCGACCGGGCGAGAGACACCTGCCCACGCCACATCGGCGGCTCTAGCGAAGGCATCGCTCAACACACTTGCGGACATCGCCTCGGATCTCGTTCCGCCCACGGCCACGGCCTCGGACATGCCCCGCGCAAGTTGGCTGAGGATCACCCCAGAGTTGCCCCGAGCGGATAACAGCATTCCCTGCGACAGGAGGGCCAGGCCTGCCTCAAGTGTGATCGGCTCCCCCGAAAGCGCGTCAATCCATCCCGCCCGCAACGTGGCCAAGGCGCCATCGACCGTCAAGAACATGTTGGTCCCCGTGTCGCCATCTGGCACGGGAAAAACGTTGAGACGGTCGATCTCGTCGCGAGACTCACTCAACAGGGCACGGGAACTGACTGCCCACCTGCGCGCAGCAGCAAGATCGAGAACGGTGGCGCTCACCCTGGGCAGGCTAACCGGAGTCCCGCAGCATCGATAGCCGCACCTGCCGCTGCGTATTGTCGACGTTCACATCGACAAGACAGATGCTCTGCCAGGTCCCGAGGGCAAGCGCGCCGGCAAGGACCGGCACCGTCGCGAAAGGGGCGATGAGGGCTGGCAGCACATGTGAGCGACCGTGGCCGGGGCTGCCGTGACGGTGAATCCACCGATCATCCCCCGGCAAAATGTCACGCAGCGCAGCCAGCAAATCTTCATCGCTGCCAGCACCGACCTCCAGGATGGCCACCCCCGCCGTCGCATGCGGCACGAAGACATGCAGAAGTCCATCCCCGCCTGCAGAGGAGACAAAGGAGCCGCAGTCTGCTGTGAGGTCATGCACGACCTCACGCGATCCCGTCCGTAATGACAACGTCTGAGAGAGCATGGGGCTATCCTGCCAGCACTTGCCAGCCCTGACCTGGGGATCCCAGCGACTTGGGGATGGCCTGACTCCTAGAGTAGGCTTGCCCGGTTGCCCACTCGCGTCAGCGCCCGCAGCGCGCGCGTCGCAGTGGAGAAGACGTGAACTGCTGGATCACTCATTCGTCAAAGTACAGGAGACCACCGTGGCTGCCACGTGCGATGTCTGCGGCAAGGGACCGAGTTTCGGTCACGCCATCTCTCACTCTCACCGTCGCACGAAGCGTCGCTGGAATCCCAACATCCAGCGCGTCCGCGCCAAGGTGGGTCCGGCCAACGCCACCCCCAAGCAACTCAACGTGTGCACGTCCTG
>JBBSNC010000001.1:0-35697 GCA_038232855.1 Actinomycetales bacterium | reverse complement strand
TGATCTCGCCTGCTAGAGGGGCGTATAGATCGCTGACAGACTTGGTTGACTCGACCTCGCCGCATGCGTCTCCCGAGGCCAACGTGTCCCCGACGGCTGGAAGGCTGACGTAGACCACGTCGCCTAAGGCGTCTTGGGCGTAGGCGGTGATTCCAATACGAACGACGCCTTCACCCTGCTCACGGACCCACTCGTGGTCGGTGCTGTACCGCACGTTGTCTGGGTATTCCAGGTCGCTCATGGGTCTCCTTTTACGTTGTGTCCCGGTGCAGGGTGACCGGGTCGGTGAGGCAAACCTAGCCGGAGTGTGGCTAGGACTCAGGTTGAGCGTACTGATGCGGCTCCGGCTGGTGCAATGCGTCGAGGGTGATCTCGTCCCTCTCCTGGACGTCCACGCTGCCCCCGTTTCGTCGGACGTTGTCGGTGAAGCCTCCTGGAATCGACAGCGCTCCAGCCAGCGTGCTTGACTCGCCAATCGCCAGCACTCGGTATGGTGCATCAACCGTTTGACCGTCGACGATGAAGGTGTCTCGACGGATGTCTACCCAGGTGCTGGCCACGACCCTGACTTGGCCGATCTGGATCGCCTCGGCGCCTCCGTCGCGTAGTTCTTGGATCATGTCGATCATTGTGGTGGTGCTGAGTTCCTGCTCGGGGTCACGCACGAGAATTTCAACGCCGGGTCCCTTGACGGGCACAGTGCCGGCAAGGACTTGGTAGGTGTCCAGCCGATTGCGGGCGGCCTCGGCGGCAGCGTCATCATTCATACCGTCAGCAAGCCGAGCCTTATCCTGCTCCAAGCGACGCACTTCGTCTTCCAGCGCGTCTGCTCGGACCGAGACGTCATCCAGCAGTGCGATCAGATCTTCCTGTTGCAGCTCTTCTAAGTCCCCGGCCTGAGTGCTTTGCACTTGAGCGACCAGCGCCAAGCCCAACAGCATGGTCACTCCGGCTGCCAGCACGTTGCCACGAGTAAGCCGTGGGCCGCTCAGTCTGCCGAGTCGTTTCCAGGCCGCAAGGCGGGTGATGCGCGTCGACCGCACACGTTCAGCCTTCGCTTCATGGTCCGTCTTCTCGGGGCCGCTGGACTCCTCAGCCATTTAGGCCCCCAGGAGGTGGCGCCGGATGGCGGCCACGTTGGAGAAGATGCGCAACCCGAGCACCACGACTACCCCGGTGGACAGTTGTGCCCCCACCCCCAGCTGAATCCCGAGGAACACGATGACGGCAGCAACCACGACATTCGACAGGATCGAGATCACGAAGATCCGGTCGTTGAAGACCCCCTCCAACGCCGCCCGAACGCCACCGAAAACAGCGTCGAGCGCAGCGATGACTGCGATAGCCAGGTACGGCTCAAGCCAGAGCGGCACTTCTGGCTTCAAGAGCAGACCGAGCAGGACCCCGATGCCGAGTCCAAGAATGGGGATCATCGGATTTCTTCCTTCGCATCGTCGACAACCGCGACTCTGGTGATGAGTCGCTCTGCAGCGGGCAACATCACGTCGACGTTGTCCTCCCACTCCATCACAATTCCGTAGTCAGCTGACAGCCCGTCGAAATACTGACCTGTTGCACCATCAGCGAGTTCTTCGGCAAGCACCGCTGGGTCGCCGATCGCATGTATTTCATACGGCCGCGTCAAGCCGCGGAAATCGACGATAATCGCCTCGCCGGCAAAGCGTATCGAGGACGTTGAGGTGAGTCGTTGCCCATTGATGCTGATCGCCTCCGCGCCGACAGACCACAACCCATTGACCATGAGTTGAACGTCGCCGGCCAAGACCCGATCTGAGTTCTGCTCGGGCTCGGCAACCGCGTCTAATTCTGCTTCCGGACGATCATCGAGGGTGATCTGCACGCCCGGCCCGTGCACCGCCAGCGCGCCGGCTCGCTCCCCCGCCAGGGAGATTTCCTCGCCTAGATCTGGGCCCGGTCCGCGCGAGGCAGCCGCTTCAAGGTCTGCAATATCCGTGCGCAACCCCTCAATCTGGTTCGCATAGTCATCTCCGGCAACCCCCGCGGCCTCAACGCGCTCAGCTAGTTCGGCTCGCTCCATGGCATCTTGGGGATCAGGGGTGCGCAGTGCGACCGCAGCAACGCTCAGCAAGAAGCCCAAGAGCACCAACGTCACGAGCAGCAGCGGACTGCGCAGACTTGTCGGGCCGGACATACCGCTCAACTCCCGCTGACGCGCCGCGCTCTGGTACCCCGGGTCGACTGGGCGATCAAGCACTTCTTGCAGCAACGCCATTGAGGCGGCCGGGTCGGCGGACCGCTGTTCGGCCTCTCGCTGGGGCCACCTCACGTGTGCACCTGCTGCCATTGCCTGCGACGTTGCCGCACCATATCGGCTACTTGCACGGCATAGATTCCGGCCGCCAGCCAATACAGACCGGTGCCCCACCAAGCAAAGGCCCAGCCGACAGGTTGTGCGATGTCGCCCACTAGGGAGTCTTGCTGAGCCAAGAGGAGCAACGGAAAGGCATAGAGAAGATTGAATGTTGCGGCTTTGCCGACGAAGTGGACCGGCGGCGCTGGAAGTCGGTAGGAGCGAGCAACCGGATACATGCCCGCTGTAAAGGCGTCGCGGGCGACAAGGATCAACACGAACCACCATGGGATGACGTCACGCAGACCAAACCCGAGAAGCGTAGACGCGATATAGAGCCGGTCGGCAATCGGGTCCAGGTAGGCACCGACTTTTGATACCAGACCGTAGTGACGAGCAATTTTGCCATCGAGGTAGTCGCTTATCCCGGAGACCATCAGCACCACAAGGGCCCAACCATCGGCCTCGATGAGTAGCAGCCAGAGAAAGATGGGCACACCCACCAACCGCAAACCCGAGATGATGTTTGGCACGGTGAACCACTCGTGCCGCCGAGGCATGATTTGAGGAACGCGCTCGGTGGCACGTCGCCTGCTGCGCTGACCTGCCTCCCCGTCCACTCACTCAGGATAGGTGCGCTGTAGGCCGGCTCGAGCCACGTCCCCATCCCGGCGCCTGCGCACGCCTCAACAGTGGGTCATAGTCCGCAAAGTGCTCGCGCCCAACATGAAACTGCCGGACCCGCAAACACGCCGGTCCGGCAACTCCTATGCCCTGAGACAGGACAAATGTCGGGATGACAGGATTTGAACCTGCGACCCCCTGACCCCCAGTCAGGTGCGCTACCAAGCTGCGCCACATCCCGAGGCTTCCAAGGAAGCGAAGAGAACCGTATCCCATCGGCTCAGCCAGCCACGAATCACCGCTGCTCAGCGTCGCCGCTTCTCTCGCACTCGGACCGAGATCTCGATCGGAGTGCCGACGAAGCCGTACTCTTCGCGCAGCCGCCGCTCGATGAAGCGTCGATACCCCGCCTCGATGAAGCCGCTGGCAAACAACACAAACCTGGGCGGACGAGTCTCTGACTGCGTCGCAAACAGGATCCGCGGCTGTTTGCCGGAGCGAACCGGGTGCGGGTGTGCCGCCACGATGTCACCCAGAAACGCATTCAGTTTCCCAGTCGGGATGCGCGCCTCCCACGAGTCGAGTGCCTGCTTCAACGCGGGTTCCAGACGGTTGACATGCCGCCCAGTAGAGGCCGAGATGTTGGCACGCGGAGCCCAGGTGATCTGCACCAACTCCCGCTCGATCTCTCGCTCTAGGTAGTGTTGGCGTTCCTCATCGAGGGTGTCCCACTTGTTGTATGCCACCACCAGGGCGCGGCCAGCGTCGATCACCTGCTGAATCACCCGGATGTCCTGCTCGGCGATGGACTCGGATACATCGATGAGCACAACGGCCACTTCGGCCTTCTCCAAAGCCGCCTGCGTCCGCAGGGAAGAGTAGAAGTCCGCTCCGCGGGTCTGATGCACTCGCCTGCGTATGCCGGCCGTGTCCACAAAGCGCCAGACGGTGCCACCCAAATCGATCAGCTCGTCCACCGGGTCACGAGTCGTGCCAGCCACCTCGTCGACCACCACTCGTTCGGAGCCGACCAGGCGGTTGAGCAGACTGGATTTGCCGACGTTGGGGCGGCCGACCAGGGCCACTCGGCGTGGTCCGTGATCGCCATAGCCGGGCAGTTGCTCGGTGGTGTCGGGCAAGACGTCGAGCACGGCATCCAGCACGTCGCCGCTGCCTCGGCCGTGCAACGCCGAGACCGGCCACGGTTGCCCTAGGCCCAACGACCAGAGCATCGCGGCATCTGCCTCCGTGCGCTGATCGTCGACCTTGTTGGCGACGAGAATGACTGGTTTGCCGGAGCGACGCAACAACCGCACGACCGCTTCGTCGGTGTCCGTGGCGCCGACGGTGGCATCCACGATGAACATCACTGCATCAGCCATCTCGATGGCCACCTCGGCCTGTTCGGCAACCCTTAGATGGATGCCGGTCGCATCGACCTCCCAGCCGCCGGTATCGACGAGCGTAAAATCATGTCCAGACCATTCGGCCGCATACGAGACGCGGTCGCGGGTGACTCCCGGCACGTCCTCCACGACAGCTTCGCGGCGCCCGAGTACGCGGTTGACCAAGGTCGACTTGCCTACATTCGGTCGGCCCACGACAGCCACCACCGGTTTCGCGGTGCCGTCACCGCCTTCGCCGGATCGACCGTCCTCGGTCGCATCCACCAAGTCGACGTCGGCCTCGGTGAGCTCGAAGTCATCGAGGCCTGCGCGCAGGGCATGTTCCACTTGGTCGGGCGTGGCTCCGGATTCGGGTGTCATGACTGCTCCGTAAGAAGGCGGACACGCCGCTTGATCCTGGACAGCATGGCGATCATGCCGCGCATCCGCAGGGGCGAAACGGCTTGGGCCAATCCGAAGCGGTAGGGCGCGTCGTCCGGGACAGCGAGGACATCGCTGGCGGGCAGACCGTCGAGCGATTCGTGCAGGATTCCTGCGAATCCCCTCGTCGTCGGCGCTTCCGGTGGGGCATCAAAAAAGAGGTGCACCGTCTCAGCGTCGACTTCTACAGCCAAGAACAAGGGGGACTGGCACTCGTGGACGCGCTCCATTTCATCCTGATGCTCGGCATACCTCGGCGGCAGCTCTGGCAGTTCCTTGCTCAACTCGAGCAGTAGTTGGAGCCGATCTGCCTCACTGACGGCCTGGAAGTCATCCACGAGCTCGGCCATGGCAGCCGGAAGGTCGCTCATCGCTCCACCGGCACGCGAACTGCGTTGCCCCACTCGGTCCATGATCCGTCGTAGTTGCGCACGGCCTCGAATCCCAGCAGGTGAGTCAGCACGACCCAGGTGTGCGAGCTGCGCTCGCCGATCCGGCAGTAGGCCACTACCTCATCCTGCGGCGAAAGACCCTGCTCCCCTTGGTAGATCTCCTCCAACTCGGCCCGCGAGCGGAAGGTGCCGTCGGCCGCCGCTGCCCGTGCCCAGGGCACCGACGAGGCGCCCGGGATGTGGCCGCCGCGCATGGCCCCCTCCTGGGGGTAATCAGGCATGTGCAGCAACTCACCGGAGAACTCACCCGGAGAGCGCACGTCCACCAACGGTTTGCCCAAGTGCTCTAGAACATCGTCCTTGAAGGCTCTGATGTCACTGTCGTCTCGATCCACGACCGGGTACTGGGTTGGGCTCACGTCGGGCGCTTCGGTGGTCATCTCATGCCCCGCGGCCAACCACGCATCGCGTCCCCCGTCCAAGAGCCGCACATCGGGATGGCCGAACAGCGTCATGACCCACAGCGCGTAGGCGGCCCACCAGTTGCTCTTGTCACCGTAGATCACCACGGTGCTCTCGCGGCTGACGCCGCGGGCAGCCATCACTTCAGCGAATCGCGGGCCATCAACGTAGTCGCGGGTGACAGGGTCGTTCAGGTCCAGGTGCCAGTCGAGTTTGCGGGCGCCTGCAATGTGTCCCGTTTCGTACAGCAACACGTCTTCATCGGACTCCAAGACGACCACTGATGGGTCCGCCAGGTGCTCGACGAGCCATTCGGTGCTCACCAGGCGCTCCGGGTGTGCGTACTCGGCGATCTTAGCGGAGGGGTCTGCGGGCAGGGTCATCAGGATCCTTCTGGCTGGGTCGGTGGGTGGCTGGCGACTGCATCAAGCACGGCCGCTACGGACTGCTCGAACGTCAGCGGCGAGGTATCGATTCCGTGCACTCCGGGCGCGGGTGTCATGAAGTTGGAGACCGACGCGTCGTCACGGTCGCGGCGGAGCACCTGATCGCGCACTTGCGACTCCTTCTGGGTTGCTCCGCTGGCGGCGAGTTCAGAACCGCGGCGGCGCAACCGGGCTTCCTCGGTGGCGTTGAGCAGGATGCGGTGCTCGGCCTCGGGAGCGATCACCGTGGTGATGTCTCGGCCCTCGACAACGATGCCGGTCCCGAGCTGTCGCGAATCGGCGATGATCTGTCGTTGCATCTGCGCCAAGTGCGATCGCACGGCCATGTTGGTCGCGACAGCCGACACCTGAGAGCTGATCTCGGGTGTGCGGATTGCCTCATCGACGGCCTCCTCACCGACGACCGTCTGTGGCTCGTGCGGGTCGATGCCCATCCGCAATGGCAGTTCGGCGGCAGCTTCAGCGACGGCAAGCTGGTCGCTGAGATCGATTCGGCGCTGCAGACACCACCACGTCAGCGCCCGGAACATTGCCCCCGTGTCGAGATAGTCCATCTCAAGACGCGAAGCGACTTCCCGCGAAACGCTGGACTTTCCTGATCCGCTAGGCCCGTCGATAGCAATGGTGATGGCAGATCCGGACATCTGCCCAGCCTAACGCTGCGGTCACACCGATCTGACCGGCTCTCGCTCCCGCTCAGAGTCCGGCGGCGCGGTGCAGCCCGCCTACTTCTTCGCGGGTCAAGGCTCGCCACCGGCCGGGTTTGATGTCGCCGAGTCGCACCGACCCGACCTGCACTCTGGCCAGGGCGAGAACGGGGTGGCCCACCTCGTCCAGGATCCGTCGCACGACGTGTTTTTTGCCTTCGTGCAGGATGACCTCGACGATCGCCTTTCCGGGCAGGGAGTCGATGATCCGAAAGCTGTCGACGGAGACCTTGCCGTCTTCCAATTCGACCCCGGCACGCAACCGCTTACCGATGTCACGTGCCACCGGTCCAGGGACCTGGGCGACATACGTCTTCGGCACCTCATACGAGGGGTGCTGCAGTCGGTGTGCCAGGTCGCCGTCATTAGTCAGCAGCAGCAAACCCTCCGTCTCTGCATCCAGGCGCCCGACGTGAAACAACCGTTCGTTGCGTTCCCCGATGTAGTCGGCGAGTGAGGGCCGGCCACGTTCATCACTCATCGTGGACACCACGCCCAGCGGTTTGTTGAAGGCCAGATAGACCATCGTGTCGTCGACGACGACCTTGGTGCCGTCGACATGGATCACCTGTCGAGCCACGTCCACTCGCACGCCGAGCTCGGTGACGATCGTTTCATCCACCTGGACGCGGCCCGCCGTGATCAAGTTCTCACACGCGCGCCTGCTCCCCCAGCCAGCTGCAGCAAGCACCTTCTGCAGGCGTACCCCGCCTGCCTGGTGCACATCGACGCGCTGTGCGGCTGGCTTTCCGGCAGACTTCTTTGCCCCGCTTTTGGCGGCGGAACGCCCGCGGTCATCTCTGAAGCCTGACCGGGTCTTCTTCGGAGGTTCGTGTCGTGGGCTCATGGCTCATCCGAGTCCTTCTGCTGCGAGTTCATCCAGCACATCGCTGGAGGGGAGGTATGGGGCAAGCGCGGGCAGTTCATCGAGGCTGTTGAGGCCCAGGCGCTGCAAGAACAGGTCCGTTGTGCCATACAGCATGGCACTGGTCGGGCCATCGGCTGCCATCTCAGTGATCAGCCCACGGGCCAGCAGGGTGCGCACAACGCCATCGACGCTGACCCCACGCACGGCGCTGATCCGGCTGCGCGAGATGGGCTGCCGGTAGGCGATCACGGCCAACGTTTCCAAAGCCGCCGCGCTGAGCCGCGCGTGGGCTCCGCCGAGCAGAAAGCGCTCGACCGCTGGTGCACATTCAGCGCGAGAGTAGATCCGCCAACCCCCGGCGAACCGGCGCAGCATGAACCCACGCTCGGTGTCGTCATATTCGTTGCTCATCTGGTGCAACATCTGCTCGACCTCGGGTGCAGGCACTTCCAGCGCGGCGGCTAAGACGTGTTCGGGGACTGGCTCATCGACCACCATCAAGATCGCCTCCAGTGCGGCTCGCAAGCCCCCAGGAAGACCGGCTACCACACATGCCACATCCGCTGCGGCCTCCTCGGTCTCACTCACGGCTGGCGCTCCCTTGGCTGACATCATCGGCTTCGTCGAATTCGCTCACCCGAGCGGCCAAACCTGGCTCGCTAGGCGAGTTGAGGGTCGGCGGCACCCAGCGCAGCGACAACTGGGCCATCGGTTCGCTCTGGTCCAACTCGAGCACGCCGTCGCGGAAGAGTTCAAGCACAGCCAAGAATCGGGCAACCACCACTGTCCGCGAGTCGGCGTCCGCGATGACATCCTCGAACGTGGCCCGGCCGAGAGTTTGCAGACGGGCCAGCAAGATCGCCGCTTGCTCGCTGACCGAAACCGTGGGGGTATGCAGGTGCGCTAGCCCGACCGTCGGCTCTGGGGTGGGTGTCAACGCGTGAGCTGCGGCCAGGGCCAACTGCTCTGGACTGACGTTCATCACGAGCTCTGGCAGTAGCCTGGCGAAGCGCTCCTCGATCCCGACCTCGCGCGGCCAGATGCGGCCCTGATTCGACATCCGCTCCAGAAATTGTGCGGCGACGTCTTTGAAGGCGCGGTATTGCAGCAGCCGGGCGAACAGCAGGTCGCGGGCCTCGATGAGTTCCAGATCTTCTTCGTCTTCTTCGCCTGTGCGGGGCAGCAGACGGGAAGCCTTCAAGTCCAACAATGTCGCGGCGATGAGGACGAACTCCGAGGCCTGCGAAAGGTCCCAGGAAAGGCCCTCTTCCCGCTGAGCAGCGCGAAGGTAGTTCACAAACTCGTCGGTCACCTGCGCCAATGCGATCTCGGTGACATCGAGTTTGTGTTTTGAGATCAGCCCTAGAAGCAACTCAAACGGCCCAGAGAACACATCGAGGTGCACTTGGAAGGGCGCAGCACGACGGGTCAACACACCGCCGGGCACCTGCTGCTCGTCGTGGGTGGGCGGGCTCTTGGCGTGGCCCAACGTCAGGGGGACCCACCGCGGGAGATCAGCTCGCGGGCGAGTTGCCGATACGCTTCCGCGCCGCTGTGCGTGCTGGCATAGCTGGTGATCGGTTCGGCCGCCAAGGTCGCGTCCGGGAACTTCACCGTGCGTGAGATCACCGTGTGAAAGACACGGTCCTGGAAGTGGTCGACCACACTGCGCACAACCTCGCGCGAGTGCAACGTGCGTCCGTCGTACATTGTTGCCAGGATGCCGTCGAGCTCGAGCCCAGGATTGAGCCGGTCGGTTATCTTCTCGATCGTTTCGATCAGCAGCGCAACTCCGCGCATGGCGAAGAACTCGCACTCCAAGGGAATCATCACGCCGTGCGCTGCGGTCAGGGCGTTGACCGTGAGGAGGCCAAGGGAGGGTTGGCAGTCGATGAGCACGACGTCATAGTCGTCCAGGACCGGGCGGAGCACTCGTGAGAGCACTTGCTCCCGAGCCACCTCTCCGACGAGTTGCACTTCAGCGGCCGAGAGGTCGATGTTGGCCGGCACAACATCCAAACCGGTCACCTTAGTGTGCTGAATGACATCGTTAATGACGTGCCCCCGCTCGACGAGCAGGTTGTAGATGGTGACATCGAGCTCATGGGTACGGATGCCTAAGCCCACGGACAGTGCGCCCTGGGGATCAAAGTCGACCAACAGCACTCGGCGTCCGCATTCGGCCAGGGCCGCGCCGAGGTTGATCGTCGTGGTCGTCTTGCCGACGCCACCCTTTTGAGTGCACATCGCGATCACACGTGCCGGGCCGTGCGATTGCAGGGGCGCGGGCGTGCCGAAGTCTGGCAACACGCGCCCGGTCGGCCCCTCTTGACCTGACCCGGCCGAGTCCGTCCCGGGGAGCCGGTCGTGCTCTGCTGGGGCGGGGGTGGCCCGCTGTGCGGCGCTCGCCTCGGATGTCACGTGATTCTCAGCCCTGTCGGTGTTGAGTTCGGCCTCCCGCCGACCGATCCGACCCTAGCCGCCGAAGGACCTGTGGGCTACCTTGCCCTCGGATGCGCGGCGGCATACACCTCGCGCAGGTGGTCGGTGGAGACGTGCGTGTAGATCTGCGTCGTGGTGACTGAGGCGTGCCCCAGTAGCTCCTGGACCACGCGGATATCGGCGCCGCCGTTGAGCAAGTGGGTTGCGAAGGAGTGCCGCAGGGTATGTGGGCTGATGGCTTGGTGCAGGCCAGCTCGCCCGGCCGCAGACCGGATCGCAGTGAACGCACTCTGTCTGCTCAGGCGTCCCCCCAGTCGATTCAAGAACACCGCGCGGTGTGGAGTTCCGCGCGCTGCCAGCACCGGCCGTGCCCGGACGAGGTAGGCCTGAAGCGCCTGCACGGCATACGACCCGATCGGCACGACCCGAGTTTTGCTGCCCTTGCCGAAGAGCCGCAGGCTGGCCAGCACCGCATCACCCTGGCTGAGATCGAGATCGTCTAGATCCAGACCCACGGCCTCGCTCACCCGCGCACCACAGCCGTAGAGGACCTCGAGCAACGCACGGTCTCGCAGGGCTGACGGAGTGTCTGCGATGGAGGCGGCCCGCAGCACCGCTTCGACCTCTGCCACGCCCAGCGCCTTGGGCAGCCTGCGGCCGGGCGCTGACGGTGCCACAGCCTCTGTCGGGTCGAAGGTTGCGTCACCCTCGTCTGCCCAGAACCGGTGCAGGCTGCGCACCGCCACCATGGCTCTGGCCGCCGAACTCGGCGCCAAGGGGGGATGCGTGCCCTCTCCGTTCTGCAGTGCGGCCGCGAACGCGGTGATGGTGTGGGCCTCGATGTGCGAGATCTGGCGCACTCCCCGCTCGGCGAGGAAGTGCAGGTATCGATCCGTGTCGGTTCGATACGCCGCCAGCGTGTGATCCGAGAGTCCACGCTCGATCGCCAGGTGATCAAGCCACCGACGGGCCGCGCACTGCAATTCGGCATCACTCACCCCGACAGTCTGCGGCATGGGGGCACGGTTCAGGCCCAGCAACGGCCATGATGAACCACATGCACTGGTATGCCGAGACGCCAATCAGGCGCGCAAAAGAAGTCAGCGCCGATCTGCTCGTTGTGGCTTGGGTGGTGATGTGGGTGGCCATCGCCGGTTTCGTGCACGACCTGGTCTCTGCCTTGAGCAAGCCAGCGGGGCCGATGCGTATCGCCGGAGATTCGTTGCAGGCGCGAATGCTTGATGTGGCCGACAAGGTGGGCGGCGTGCCGCTGGTCGGTGAGGACCTGCAAGGGCCGTTTGCCGGGACTGCCTCGGTCGGCGGCAACCTGACCGCCGCTGCCGATGAACTTCAATCCTCAGTCGACTCGGCTGCGCTGTGGCTCAGCGTGCTCACCGCCGGCACCCCGATTGTGCTGGTGCTCGGCGCCTACCTGTGGTGGCGCATTCATGCCATCCGCGCGGTCTCGTCGGTGGCGGCATACCGAGATCGGCCCGAGTTGCAGTCTTTGTTGGCGCTGCGGGCCCTGACCCGTCGCTCCACCCGCGAACTGTCCGCGATCACTGCCGATCCGCTGGGCAAATGGCGGGACGGCGACCCCGACGTGATTGCTGCGCTGGCCAGCATGGAACTACGTGATGCGGGGTTGCGACCGGCATCAGCGTTGCCGAACTCACTCGGCTCAGCCGTGCCGGGCAGCCAGCACTGACTCGACCTCATCGAAACTCAGGCCTTTGCTCCGGAGCAACACCAGGAGGTGGTAGAGGAGGTCGGCAGATTCACTGAGCAGGGCAGGATCATCCTGGGCCACGGCCGCGAGCGCGGTCTCGACGCCTTCTTCGCCCACCTTCTGCGCGATCCGCCGCACACCGGCCTCGAACAACGACGTAGTGTACGAGCCCTCAGGCCGCTCTACGGCCCGCGTCCGAACCACGTCATCGAGGCGGTGCACGAACGAGGATGAGTAGTCGGTGGGTGAGTCGCTGAAGCAAGACGTCGATCCGGTGTGACAGGTCGGACCGGCCGGTATGCAGTGCAGCAAGAGGGTGTCGGCGTCGCAATCCACCTCGATGCGGAGCACCCGCAAGGTGTTGCCGCTGGTCTCACCCTTAACCCACGCCTCCCTGCGGCTACGGCTGAAGAAGGTGGCCAGACCGCTGGCCAACATCGCTCGCACGGCGTCCGCGTCGCAGTAGCCCACCATCAGCACTCCCCCACTGCTGGCGTGTTGCACCACTGCGGGCAGTAATCCGTCGGTGCTGGAGAACGCCAGGTCTTCCACCCGGTAGGGCTCCGGCAGCGCGAGTGCCTGATCCCTGTTCATGCTGCTGGCCACAGGGTTGACAAACGCATGGTCACCCCTCGGTCGGCGAGGCTGGCCTTCAACGCGGGGATGGGGATCGCCCCGGAGTGGAACACGCTGGCGGCCAGGGCACCGTCCACGTCGGCCTCAGTGAAGACCCGGTAGAAGTGCTCGGCTTCGCCGGCCCCCCCTGACGCGATGAGCGGCACCTTGCATACCTCGCGCACAGCGCACAGTTGCTCGATGTCGTATCCGGCCCGGACTCCGTCGCTGCCCATGCAGTTCAGCACGACCTCTCCTGCGCCGAGGCGCTGCACCGTGGCCACCCAGTCCAGAGTGGTGGTGTTGAGCGCAGCAGTGGCCTGCGGGTCTCCGGTCATCTGGCGGATCCGCCACACTCCATCGTCGTCGCGCAGGCTGTCGACGCCGACGACGACACATTGCACGCCGAAGGCCTGGGCCAACTCGGTGACCAATTCAGGCCGCTTCGTCGCCGGGGTGTTGATGGACACCTTGTCGGCCCCTGCGTGCAGGATGGCTCGGGCATCGGCCACTGACTGGATGCCGCCAGCGACGCAGAACGGTATATCGATGGCGCGGGCAACGGTGCTCACCCACTCGGTGTCGACGCGCCGACCTTGGGGGCTAGCGGTGATGTCATAGAAGACGAGTTCGTCGGCGCCATGGGCCCGGTAGCGCTGCGCCAACTCCACGATGTCGCCCATGTCGATGTGGTCACGGAACCGGGTGCCCTTGACCACTCGCCCTTCGCGCACATCGAGACACGGGATGATACGGCGCGCCACGCTCATGGCTGCTCCTGGGCAACGGCATCTTCGACCGTGAGGCGGCCCTCGAGCAACGATTTGCCCAGCACCACCCCGGAGCAGCCCGTCTTGAGACAACTGCGCACGTCAGCGGCGTCGCGCACACCGCCGGAGGCTTGCACCGACAACCCCGGCGAGGAACGAGTCATGAAGGTGTACAGGTGCAGGTTCGGGCCGGACAGCGTGCCGTCTCGGCCGATGTCGGTGCACAGGACGTGCTTGAGGCCAGAGGATGCATACCGATGCACCATGGTGGGCAGATCGGTCTCGGCCACTGACGTCCACCCCGCGACGGGCAGCTCCCAGATGCCGTTCTCGGAGGTGCGGGTATCCAAGGCAACCGTGAGCCTGTCTGGGCCGAAGCGCTCCAGCCACCCCAATACCGTCTCTGGCTCACTCACCGCCATCGAGCCGATGACGACTCTGGATGCCCCTGCGTCCAGGATCCGTTGCACGTCGTCGGCTGTGCGCACTCCCCCGCCAGTTTGGATCTGCAGGTCCGTGCCGCCCGCAATCTCCTCCACCAACGGCAGCAGGGTGTAACCACCTGCTCGGGCGGCGTCCAAGTCCACCAGGTGCAACCAACGAGCGCCAGCCAACGCATAGTTGCTGGCCACCGAGACCGGGTCGTCTGGATAGCGCGTTTCCTTGTCGTAGTCGCCCTTATGCAAGCGCACGACCAGGCCGCCACGGATGTCGATGGCCGGGTAGACGGTGAAATCACCCATCGGTACCCTCGGCGACGAAGTTGGCGAGCAACTGAGCACCAAGTACGGCTGAGCGTTCAGGGTGGAATTGGGCGCCCCAGCGATTCCCAGATCGCACGAGGGCCGAGTAGTCCTGCCCATGGTGTGTGCTAGCGATGGTGTGCTCGCCCACTGGCGCTGCATAACTGTGCACGAAGTACGCTCGATCCCCGCTGGTGATTCCACGGACGATGGGGTCTGGCTCGATGACATCGACAGTATTCCAGCCCATGTGCGGCACGCGCACGCCCGCGGCTGGCGAGATGGCCTGCACGATCCCCGGCAGCAGTCCTAGACACGGCACGCCGCCGTCTTCCTCGCTGCGCTCAAAGAGCAGTTGCATGCCGAGGCATACTCCCAGCAAGGGCTGCTCCAAACCGCGCAGCACCGAGACGAGATTGGCCGCACGCAGCCGCGCCATCCCCTCTGCGGCGGCACCCACTCCCGGCAGGATCACCCGCTCCGCCGCTTCGATCTGTCTCGCATCTGAGGTCAGGTGCGATGCCACGCCGAGGCGTTCAAGCGCAAAGCTCACTGATGCGATATTGGTGCCGCCCGAATCCACGAGCACCACGCTCGGCATACTCACAAAACGCCTTTCGTGCTGGGCAGGTCATTGCCCTGGGCCGCGATGCCTTGCCGCAGCGCCCGTGCCACCGCTTTGAAGCCGACCTCGATTTGGTGGTGTGCATTGCCTGGGGAGATGCTCAAGTGCAGGGTGCAGCGCATGGCATCTGCGAAGGAGCGCCAGAAGTGCTCGACCATCTCGGTGGGCAGATCGCCGACGCGCTCTCGGTCGAATTGGGCCTCGAAGACGAAAAAGGGGCGCCCCGACAAGTCCAGCGCAGCGCTGGCCTGCGCTTCATCCATCGGCAGCGTGAACCCGTAGCGGCCGATCCCCCGCTTTTCGCCCAGCGCGGTGCGGATGGCCTCCCCGATCGCCAAGGCTATGTCCTCCACGCTGTGGTGCTCATCGATGTGCAGATCGCCTTGGCAGGTGACCTCCATGCTGAATCCACCGTGTTTGGCCAACTGCTCGAGCATGTGATCCAAGAAGCCCACGCCGGTGTGGATGCTGCTGGCGCCGGGCCGGTCCAGATCCACGCCGACGGTGATCACGGTCTCAGAGGTAGCGCGCCTTACGGTGGCAGTGCGTGGCCGAGTCACCAGTTGATGCGCGACCGAGGGCCAATCCGTGTCTCCAATCAAGTAAGCGCGAATGCCGAGATTCTGCGCAAACTGCGCATCGGTGTCACGGTCGCCCACCATCACGCTGTTGGCCCAGTCGATGCTTCGGTCTTTGAGCAGCGAGGTCATCAACGCAGTTCCCGGCTTGCGGGTCGGTGCATTGTCTTCGGGCAGGGTCACGTCGATGATGACATCCCGAAACGCAATGCCTTGACTGCTCAAGATCTGCATCAGCAGGTCATGCGGACCTTGAAAGGACTCTTGGGGGAACGACGACGTGCCCAGACCGTCCTGATTGCTGACCATGACGAAGTCCCAGCCGGCGTCGCGCAGTCGGAGCAGCGCGGGGATGACGCCATCGACGAGGGCTAGTTTGTCGAAGGCATCGATTTGGAAGTCTTCGGGCTCGGTGATCAGCGTGCCGTCTCGGTCGATGAACAGCACCGGCCTCGGTTGCGAACTCATCTTTTCCTTTCGTGGCGGTCTGTCGTTTGCTGCTGGGTGGGCGCCTGGTGTCCAAGCGCCAGAGCCAAGGCGTCGAGTTCGTCGCTGGTGCCAACGCTGACTCGGATCGCGTCCTGCAGTCCCGGGAGGTGACGCAAGTCGCGCACCGCGATCCCGTGACTGGCCACGGCGCTGAGCACCGTATCTACGTCGGCACATCGAGCCAGCACGAAGTTGGCATGGGATTCGTACACGGTGCGCACATCAGGGTGCGAACCCACGATGGTATGCAGACGCTGCCGACGCTGCACGGTCGAGGCAACGCGGTCGCGTGTGTTGTGCAGTGCCTGCGGGCAGAGCGCCTTCTGCACCAGATCATCGACCGGCGCCGGGATGGGGTACGGCGCCTGCACGCGTCGCAGCGTTGCAATCAACTCTGGATGAGCGGCCAACGCTCCGAGCCGCGCCCCAGCCATCCCGTGCGCTTTGGACATCGTGCGCAGCACCGCCAGGGTGGGGTGCTGTCGGATTGTGGAGATCATCGAGAGGCTACCTGCCGATGCCGATTGTGATTCGGCGAAGTCGAGGTAGGCCTCGTCGAGCACGACGAGGGCATTGTCGCCGAGTGCCTGCACGAGCTCCAGCACCTGCGAGCGGCTGATCGTCGACCCGCTGGGGTTGCCGGGTGAAGCAAGAAACACCACCTTTGAACCGGTCCGCTCAGCGGTGCTGGCGACGGCATCCAGATCGTGTTCGAAGTGGGTGTTCCGGTCCAGTTGCGGCACGTCGTGCACCGGCACCCCGTGCAGGGCTGCAGCCACGGCATACATCCCGAAGGTCGGCGAACAGATGACCACGCCGTCTGCACTGCCCGGGCGGCACAGGCCCCGCACCACCACGTCGATGGCCTCATCACTTCCTCTGGCCATCATCAGCTGGTCGGCGTTGGCACCGAGATACCGCCCGAGCGCCCGTTGCAACTGTTGTGGTTGGGGTTGTGGGTACCGCCGTGAACGCCCAGTGGGATCCGCCTGGTTCGCCTCGGCAGACTCATTGGCATTGAGCCACACTGTGGCTGGCGGCCCGGAAAAACTGGTGCGCGCCGAGGAGTAGCCGGTGAAGTCGCGAAGATCAGGACGGATCAGGCTGAGCGGAAACGAAGTCACGACGCCGGGGCTTTCGACTCCAGATCCGGTCTCGACAACCGCCGAGTGACCGCACGCTGGTGGGCGTGCAACTGCTCCGCTTCGGACAGCACCACCGCGCACGGCCCAATCTGGCGCAAGCCCGACTGGGTCACCGATTGCACCGTCATCGCGATCTGGAAACTTGCCACGTTGACGCCCCCGGTGAATCGCGCGGCACCTGCGGTGGGCAGCACGTGATTGGTGCCGCTGCAATAGTCGCCGAGCGTTTCTGGTGCCCAATCGCCGAGAAACACTGAACCGGCGGTGTGCACCTGCGCCAACCAGGTGCGCGGGTCGCGCACGGCGAGGATGAGGTGCTCCGGCCCGTAGGTATTGCTGATGTCGAACGCCTCGCCTAGGTCTGCGGTGACAATGACCCGGCTGCTGGCCAAGGCTTTGCGCGCGATGTCGGCGCGAGGTAGTTGTTCGACCTGGGTGTCGATCTGCTCGATCACAGCCTCTGCAAGATCGCGGTCATCGGTGAGCAGCAAGACCTGGGAGTCCGGCCCATGCTCGGCCTGGGACAACAGGTCGGCAGCCACAAATTCGGGGTCGGCGCCGCTGTCGGCGATCACCACGACCTCGGAAGGTCCGGCCGGCAGGTCAATGCCGGGTCCGCCTTCGGCAGTGCTGACCTGCCGTTTGGCTTCGGTCACCCACGCGTTTCCAGGGCCGAAGATCTTGTCGCAGGCGGGAATCGTTTCGGTGCCATAGGCAAGCGCAGCAATGGCTTGAGCTCCGCCGCCGAGGAAGATGTCGGTGATTCCGCTCTCGTGAGCCGCGGCCAGCACCGCATCGTCGGCGTTGCCCTGCGGTCCCGGCGGCGTGATCAGGACGACCTGAGAACAGCCCGCCAACTGCGCCGGTATGCCGAGCATCAACGCAGTGGACGGCAGCGGCGCAGTCCCGGCCGGGACATACAGTCCTACCCGTTGGATGGGCCGTAAGACCCGTTCGCACACCACTCCGGGCGCCGTCTGCACGGCGTAATCGCTGGCCATCCCCGCGGCGTGGAACTCACGGATGCGGCCGGCCGCTTCGCTGATCGCCGCAGCGAGGTCAGCGCCGATGCGGGAGCGGGCTGCCGCCACCTGCTCGCTGCTGACCGCTAGGTCACTGAGCACCACCCCATCGAACCGTTCGGTCGCCTCGAGGACGGCCTGATCTCCGTGGTCGCGGACTGCGGCCAGGGTGTCAGCGACCGAGGCCGTCACCTCTGGGCCGGCTGCGACGGTGCCCCTGGCAATGGCCTCCGCACGAGCGGTGTTGTTCAACTCCGGCCAGATCAGCACATTCATGCCAGCATTCCTTCCACCGGCAGCACCATCAATTGGCGTGCGCCGGATCGCTTGAGGTCCTCCAAGTGCTGCCAGGAGACCGCCCCGTGGCACAACATCTGCACGCTGACTTCCTCCCCGCCGATCACGCTGTGCCCCCCGTCGATAGACATGATGGTCGGCTCGTGGCCTTCCGGCAGGGTAGTCAGCACCTGTGCCAACTCAGCACGGGAGGCCCGCAACATCAACAACCTCGTTTCCTTCAGGCGCAGAGCTCCGTCCATCCGTCGGAGCAAGAGTTCAGCCAGGTCCCCTCGCCGTTCTTCCAACGGCTCGGCCGGCCCCACCACGACCGCCTCCGAATACAGCAGGGTCTGGACCGGCTTGAGTTGGTTGGCCGCCAGGGTTCCCCCGCTCGAGACCAGATCGCAGACCACGTCGGCTTGCCCCAAGCGGGGCGCAATCTCAACGGATCCGGACAGCGTGACCACGTCTGCCCGCACGCCTTGCTCAGCCAGCCAGTGCGTCAGCACACGGGGGTAGGAGGTGGCAATGCGCAGTCCACTCAACTGAGCGGGACCGGTCCAGGTGGTGTCGTCGCCGATCGCGATGTCGAGCCGGCAACTCCCCCAACCCAGCTCGCGCAGCTCGTTCAACCCAGCTGGCTGCCCGGCCGCTTGTCGGGCCAGATCGTGCTCAGCCACGACATTGCGACCGACGATTCCCAGGTCGCACACGCCATCGGCAATGAGCCCCGGAATGTCGTCGTCACGAACCAGCAGCAGATCGACATCCAAGGATTCGCCGTAACAGAACAGTTTGTCCCGGCTTTCACGCCAAGTCAGGCCGCAGGATGCGAGCAGGTCGCGCGCCGGGGTGGCGAGACGACCAGATCGTTGGAGGGCGACGCGGAGTCGGTCGCGCGGTGCTGCGTTCGCAGTCATGGAGACCCTTTCGGGCGTTGAGGGTTGACCGTCGGGGGGTGTGCTGGCGAGGTCGACTTGGGTGTCGTTGCTGGGCAGCGGCCTGCGGCCTAGCGTTGCGTGGGCGTATGCCGATGCAGCGCTGCGCGATATCCGTTGCCGTATTCAAGGCACCGGGCGACCCGGCCAATCGTGGTGACGCTAACACCGGTCTGGTCGTGGATCGTTCGGTACGGCATACCTTCGGCGAGCAAGGGCACCACAGCCCACCGGTCAGCGAGCGCCTCCAACTCGGCGGGCGTGCACAGGTCGGTCAAGAAGTCCGCGACGGCATCAGCCTTGTCCAGTTTCGAGAGCACCTGTGACAACTGGACCAGGCTCTGTTGTCCCGCAGCGGTCCTGCTCTTCATCCAGTTCTCCGATGTCGTAATGTGCTAACGCGCTAGTACGCTATCACGCACATGTTCCCATGGGTGAACATGCACTCACATCATCGGCTGGGCGATTTCGACTCGCAGGGCTCGCACCGCATCCGAAGCCGGCACAGTGAACTGGTCTTGACGTCGCAGGTCCTTGATCGTGACCGTGCCAGTCTCTACTTCTTGCGGTCCGAGGATGGCCACAAACCGTATTCCAGCCCGGTCGGCATACTTCAATTGCTTACCCAACTTGCTGCTGTCCAACACCGACTCGGTGTTGATCCCCGCGCGGCGCAAAGTCGTTGTCAATTCCAGCGACTCGGCCATCAAGGAAGAGTCCACTAACGGCACCAACACAGCCACCGTGCTCTCGGCGACATCGACGAGTCCCGCCTCACGCAGCTGCCAGAACAACCGGGTCAGGCCGATCGAAATACCTACTCCGGGCAGGCTCGATTTGCTGTACTGGCCGGCGAGGTCGTCATACCTGCCACCGGAGCAGATAGACCCAATCGCGGGATGCTCATCGAGCGTCGTCTCATACACAGTGCCGGTGTAGTAGTCCAGCCCCCGGGCTATCGAAAAGTTGAGGCAATAGTCGCTCTCCGGCACGCCTAGCGCCCGGACCAGATCCAGCACCTCACGCAGTTCGCCAACTCCCTGCGCCAACTCAGCGCTCCCCGCGCTGGCGGCCTGCACCTGGTCCAACTGGCTCAGCGCGTCCTCATGCGAGGTACTGCGCGTGCCCACGAACCTCAGCAACGCGTCAACGACAGCCGGCGCTATAGCGAAGTCGGGGCCGAGCAACGAGCCGCGAACGTAGTCCGCACCACGTTTGTCGAGCTTGTCGACCTCGCGCAGCACCCGCGCCTGCGCATCGGGCTCGGTGAGCCCCTGGTCTTCGAAGTAGCCGCGCATCAGCCGTCGGTTGTTGATACCGATGGTGAAGGAGCCGATGTTGAGGTCGGTGAACAGCGCGTGAATGACCGCTGGGGCCTCGGCGTCATGCTTCACGCTGAGACGGTCTTTGCCGATGATGTCGATGTCGCACTGATAGAACTCGCGGAAGCGACCACGCTGGGGGCGCTCACCTCGATACACCCGCTGCATCTGATAGCGCCGGAACGGGAACGTCAGGTGGTGCTCGTGCTCGGCGACGTACCGAGCCAACGGCACGGTGAGGTCGAATCTCAACGCCATCTCCGGTAGCGAATCGTCGCCGCTGGCCGCGGCCTTTTCGAGCGTGCCAGTGGATTGCACGAAATACACCTGTCGCTCGGTCTCACCGCCGGTCTTGGTCAGCAATACGTCACTGATCTCGAATGCCGGAGTCTCAATCGGTAGGAACCCGAAGCGCTCGAAGCCGGCCCGAATCGTGTCGAGGATTCGCTGAAATGCGATCTGCTCGGCGGGCAGAAGTTCCAAAACCCCAGATGGGGTGCGCGGTGTGATCACCCGCGGAGTCTAATCGAGCAAACCGCGCAGATAGGGGTTGGAACGTCGCTCGCGAGCCATGGTCGTGCTCGGGCCGTGGCCAGGAAGGACCAGGGTGGAGTCGGGTAGCGGCAGGATGACATCACGCAAGGAGCGGGTCATCGCAGCAGGGTCCCCACCCGGCAAGTCAGTGCGGCCGATGGATCCAGCAAAGAGCACGTCTCCGGCCAGGACGGTGCGATCTAGCAACTCATCGCCGGCAGCCAGAGGGTCGGGCACCCCGGCAATATCGAAAAGCACAGATCCTTCGGTGTGCCCCGGCGCATGCACGACGCCAAAGCTCAGGCCGGCGACCTGCACCGACACGAGCCGCTCGGCGTGCTCGGCATCCACTTCGAACTCGAGGGCGAACTCTGGCTCACGCCAGGTTGCTTTCGCCCCGAACTGTGCCTCGACCATCGCCACGAAACCGGGATCGAGATCGCCCATCGGGTTGACCAGGCGGTACCGGTCCTGGGGGTGGATCCGAGTCGGCACGGCCCCGTCGCTCAGCCGTGGCACGTCATACACATGGTCGAGATGGCCGTGAGTCAACAGGATGGCAGCCGGTCGCAGCCGCTCCTTCAGCAACACCTCGGCCACCCGATCGGCAACGCCAATGCCCGGATCGACGATGACGCACTCGTCACTGCCCGCCCCCGGGGCCACCACGTAGCAGTTGGTCCCGAAGGCGGCGGCCACGACGGTGTGTATCCACATGGAGGGCAGCGTAGCCAGATCATCGTGTCTAAACTGTTGCGTCGCCGTGACCTTGACGCCCTCGCTGCCTGCCTACACTTGCCGATCACACCCTGCCCATGGCTATTCCGGAGGTCTCCATGCTGTCCCGATGCCGTCGGCGCTCGCCTCGGTATGCGGTGTCCGTTGCTGCCCTGGCAGTGGCTGGGGTCCTGGGGGCTTGCTCGACTACGGATGAGACCTCGGAGCCAAGCGAGCGCGAACGCTCCGCCGATTTAGCGGCCACATCCAGCTCGAGCCCGGTGACCTGCGACCCCGCCCCGGATCCGCCGACTGAGGTGCAGACGTTTACCTTCACCCAGGCGCCGCTGGCCACTGTGCCGGACGTCGCGATCGCCGACGTGCAGACCAACTGCGGAACACTGAGATTCGAATTGACTGGAGCGGTTGCGCCGGAGACAGTCGCCTCCTTCATCCTGCTCGGCAACGGCGGCTTCTGGGTGGACAGCCCCTGCCACCGGTTGGTGGACGCCAACATTCACGTGCTGCAGTGCGGAGACCCCACCGGCACCGGGCGCGGCGGACCTGGGTACACCTTCGGGGTGGAGAATGCTCCTGTTGAAGGCCTTTACCCCCGCGGCACCATCGCAATGGCCCGCAGCCAGGATCCGAACAGCAATGGAAGCCAATTCTTCATCGTCTTCGAGGACACGATCCTGCCGCCGGAACTCGGCGGCTACACCACCTTCGGTACAGTCACCAGCGGCATGGATATCGTGGACTACATTGCCGCTGAAGGTGTGGATGGCGGCGGAGTTGAAGGTATGCCGGCACAGCCGATCAGCATCACCGGAGTCGAAGTCGAGGAAGAGGCAAAACCGTCGTGAGCGAGAACGCCGAGCCGCATGCTGAGGACTCAATGGACGCTGAGACGACAGGTCCAGTGCCCACCCCTGCGCCCGCCCCCGCTTCCCCGCCTGCCGCTGACCCCCCGCCTGCCGCTGAACCCTCGCCCGCCGCTGAACCCTCGCCCGCCGCTGAACCCTCGCCCGCCGCGAGGCCGGCCCGGCCGCCTGTGCCCTCACCGGCTCAGTTCGCCGGGCGCAAGGCCGTGGTGCGGCCGACCCTGCCCCCCGCTGCCGCGGGCGGAGACAGCTTTAACCCTGCTTCCTTGGCTTTTGGCCGAGTGGACGATGACGGCACAGTCTTCGTCCGGCAAGGCGAGGCCGAACGCCCCGTGGGTTCCTATCCTGGATCCACTGCGCAGGAGGCACTGGGCTATTTCGCTCGTAAGTACGAAGATCTCGTCGCCCCGGCCGGGCTTCTCGTCCAACGTTTGGAGCAGACGGACCTGTCTTCGCACGATGCCCGTGAGGCGCTGAACTCGCTGCGTGAGCACATCGGCGAAGCCAACGTGGTGGGCGACCTTGATGCCCTCAGCGCTCAGGTCGTCGCGATCGAGGGGGCCATCGAAGCAAAGGCAGCGCAAGAGAGCCGAGAGCGCGCGAAGGCGAAGGAAGCCGCCGCAGTTGCTCGCGAGAAAGTCGTCCGCTCTGCCGAAAAGCTAGCCACCACCGACCCTGCCAAAGTGCAGTGGAAATCGGCCAGCGCACGCATGCGTGAACTCTTTGATGCATGGAAGACTCAACAGCAGGCTGGGCCAAGGCTCGACAAGGCGAGCGAGGACGCGCTATGGCACCGATTCAGTGAAGCGAGGTCCAGCTTCGATAAGGCCCGTAAGTCCTGGTTTGCTCACCTCGACGAGCAGCAGGATGTCGCGCGGCGGGACAAGGAGAAGTTGGTCGCTCAGGCCGAAAGCTTGGCGAAGAACAAGGACTTTGGACCCACGGCTGGCGAATTCAAGCGGCTCATGGAGCAGTGGCGCCAGGCTGGGAGGGGGCAACGCGGTAGTGACGACGCTTTGTGGGAGCGGTTCAAGGCAGCCCAGGATCAGTTCTTTGCAGCCAAAGACGAGGTGATGGCTGCCGAACGGGTGGAATTCGAGGCGAACCTCACCGTGAAAGAGGCACTGCTGCTCGAGGCTGAGGCGCTCCTGCCGGTGAAGGATCTCGCAGCTGCCAAGCGGGGGCTGCGTTCCATTCAGGACCGATGGGATAGCGCTGGCAAGGTGCCACGCTCGGATATGCACCGGGTCGAGGACCGCTTGCGCAAAGTGGAGCAGACGGTGCGCGAGGGGGACGAGCAACGGTGGAAGCGCAGCAACCCCGAAGTCAACGCTCGCGCACAGTCGATGGTTGACCAGTTGGAGACCGCGGTTGCCGGCCTGGAGGCCGATCTGTTGGCTGCGCAGTCCAGTGGGGACACTGCTGCGATCGCGGCTGCCGAACAGGCACTGGCAGCTCGACGGCAATGGCTGGAGTCGGCTCGAGCTGGCCTGGCTGACACTGCCGGGTGATGGACCACTCGGGGCACTCGATGAGCGGCCAGCTGATTGCCTTCCTGAACGCTAGCCCTTCCCCTTTCCATGCGGTCGCGAGCGCCGCTGCCATCCTCGGTGAGCACGGATTCGCCGAGTCCCCAGAAACCGCATCGACGCCCACGGCTCCTGGTCGCTACTTCACCCGACGAGGCGGCTCCCTGATCGCGTGGTCCACCGAGGGCCAGTCAAGTGTCCCCGATGGGTTTCGCGTCGTCGGTGCACACACTGACTCACCCAACCTGCGGATCAAACCCCAGCCGGATCGGTCTTCGGCTGGTTGGCAGAGTCTGGGCGTCGAAGTGTATGGCGGTCCGTTGCTCAACTCATGGCTGGATCGGGACCTCGGGTGCTCCGGTCGTGCCGTCGTTCGTGCTGCCGAGGGACCGCGGATCCGCGATTTCGTAATTGACCAGCCAATTCTGCGGATTTCGCAACTGGCGATCCACCTGGACCGCGACATCTCTGCTCAAGGGCTGACGCTCAATCCGCAGTCCCATCTTGTGCCGCATTGGGGTGTGGGAGATTCACCGGGCGACTTCGCTGCATACCTCGCGGATCAGTTGGACGTAGGGGCGAAGGACCTGCTGGCGTGGCAAGCGATGACGCACGACCTGACGCCGGCTCGGCGAATCGGACGAGAGCGCGACCTTGTCGCATCCGGGCGGTTGGACAACCAGGCGAGTTGCCACGCCGGGATCCGTGCGCTCTGCTCGCTGATCGTTGACGACAGCGATTCTGCCTCGGATGCACCCGTGCCGGTCGTGGTGCTCTTCGACCATGAAGAGATCGGAAGCACCTCCGCAAGCGGTGCGCAGAGCACGTTTCTCCCGGCCTCGCTAGAACGGATCGTGTTTGCTGGCGGTGGCTCACGGCAGGACTACCTACGGGCAATGGCGTCCAGCATTATTGCCTCTGCCGACATGGCGCATGCCACGCACCCGAACTATGCCGACCGGCACGACCCCGACCACCTCATCCGGATGAACGGCGGACCGGTGCTGAAGGTGAACGCGCAGGGACGCTATGCGAGTGACCCCTGGGGAAGTGCCGCCTTTCAACTGGCCTGCGAAGAGGCGAACGTGCCGATGCAGACGTTCGTCAACCGCACCGATATGCCATGCGGATCGACGATCGGGCCGATGAGCGCTGCGGCGACCGGGGCCACCACCGTTGATATTGGGGCCGCGACATTGTCGATGCACTCGGCTCGAGAGGTATGCGGTGTAGACGACCACGCCGACTACATCGCGGCGTTGACAGCGTTCCTGCAGCCGAGCCCCGCTGACCTAGTGCTTTGAGCCACCCAAACGTGTGTCGTCTTCGCGTCGGTGCGGGTCGGTGCCCTGAGTGCCCGTCACTCGATACACATCCAGCACGGCGTTCACTCGACGCACCGTCCGAAGCACGCTGTCCAGATGTGAGGGATCTGCCATCTCGAAGGTGAAACGGGAGAGGGCGACACGGTCTCGGCTGGTCTGGACCGACGCCGAGGTGATGTTGACCCGCTGGTCGGCCAAAGTTCTGGTGATGTCCGTCAGCAATCCCGGCCGATCGAGTGCCTCGACCTGCATGTTCACCATGAACACGCTGGCCTCGGTCAGGGACCAAGCGACGTCGATCATGCGGTCGGGGTCGCGCTGCAAGTTCACTACATTGGTGCAGTCCACGCGGTGCACCGACACCCCTTTGCCGTGGGTGACGAAGCCGACGATGTCATCGCCGGGCACCGGGGTGCAGCACTTAGCGACCTTGACCCACACGTCGTCCGCCCCGACCACAGTGACACCAGGATCGGTAGCCCGCAGCGGACCACGTCGAGGTGTGACTGCTTCAGCCAAGTCTTCAGTAGCACTGTCTTCGCCGCCTAGCGTTGCAACCAACTGATGCACCACGTGGTCGGCGGAGACATGTCCCTCTCCTACGGCTGCAAACAGGGACTCAATGGACTGATACCGAAGATCACCAGCCACGGCCATCAGGGAGTCATGCGACATCAGCCGCTGGAGGGGCTGATTCTTCTTCCGCAGCACCTTGGCGATCTGGTCCCGTCCTGCGTCGATCGCTTCATCGCGCCGTTCCTTGGAGAACCAATGCCGGATCTTCGTCCGCGCTCGACCGCTCTTGACGAACTTCAGCCAGTCGCGACTGGGCGCCGCGTCTTGCGCCTTGGAGGTGATGATCTCGACAACATCTCCGCTGGTCAGCGAATTCTCGAGCGGCACCAACTTGCCGTTGACCCGACCGCCGACGCAGCGATGCCCCACTTCGGTGTGCACGGCATACGCGAAGTCGACCGGTGTCGCGCCTGCTGGCAGGGCAATGACGTCACCGGCTGGGGTGTAGACGTACACCTCGGCCGGGTGGATCTCATAGCGTAGCGATTCCAGGAATTCACTGGGGTCAGCCGCGTCCTGCTGCCAGTCGATCAGCTGGCGCAACCAGTTCATATCGCCACCGGGGCCATTGCCTCCCGGCTTGCCCTTGCCGAGCTCTTTGTACTTCCAGTGCGCAGCCACTCCGTACTCAGCGCGTCGATGCATGTGCTGGGTCCGGATTTGCACCTCGACGGGCTTGCCCTCAGGTCCCATCACAGTGGTGTGCAGCGACTGATACATGTTGAACTTGGGGACGGCGATGTAGTCCTTGAACCGCCCGGGCACCGGGTTCCATCGGGCGTGCAGGGCACCGAGCACCGCATAGCAGTCCCCGATGGATTCCACTAAAACCCGCACTGCCACCAAGTCGTAGATCTGCTCGAAGTCGTGACCGCGCACGATCATCTTTTGATACACCGAGTAGTAGTGCTTGGGCCGACCAGTGACAGTCGCCCGAATCTTCGCGTTCTTCAGGTCGGCCGCAATCTGCTGTCTGACGCGGGTGAGGTATTCCTCACGGGCCGGGCTGCGTTCGGCCACCATCCGGACGATCTCGTCATACACCTTGGGATACAAATAGGCGAAGGACTGGTCCTCTAGCTCCCATTTGATGGTGTTCATACCCAGCCGGTGAGCCAGCGGTGCGTAGATCTCCAGCGTCTCGGCCGCCTTGCGCGCCGAGGACTCAGCGGAGACGTATTGCCAGGTCCGGGCATTGTGGAGCCGGTCGGCAAGTTTGATGACCAACACTCGAATGTCCCGAGCCATCGCGACGACCATTTTGCGCACGGTCTCGGCCTGCGCCGCTTCACCATAGATGACCTTGTCGAGCTTGGTCACTCCGTCGACCAGCATGGCGATTTCATCACCGAAGTCGGCCTTGAGTTGAGCCAGCGAGTAATCCGTGTCCTCCACCGTGTCGTGGAGGAGCGCAGCCGCAATAGTCGAAGGCGTCATGCCTAGTTCGGCCAGAATGGTGGCCACCGCAAGCGGGTGGGTGATGTAGGCATCCCCACTTTTACGCTGTTGCCCGCGATGGGCCTTCTCTGCTACCCGGTAGGCGCGTGCAATGAGGTCAACGTCACCTTTGGGATGGGTGGCACGCACTGCCCGAAGCAGTGGCTCCAGGACTGGGTTGTCACTTGCCCGGCTCCCGCCAAGGATCCCCCACCGTGCCCGCACCCCCGGCGTCGGTGTCGACGTCGGCGAGGCTGGAGTCGCGACATCCTCACTCATCGGGTAAGTGTATGTCGCGCTGCACGCGTCGTTAAGGCAGATGGAGACGGACGGCGTTCTAGGAACGAATCAGCGCACGGATAGGGACGCCGCGGCAGGCGCGGCGACCCTCCAGAGCCTCAATCTCTAGGATCACTTCAACAGCGGCCACGACCGCCCCCGTGCGCTGGATCAACGCAATCGTCGCGGCAAGGGTGCCACCGGTTGCGAGCACGTCATCAACGACCAGCACCCGAGCGCCGGAGGAGAACGCGTCGACGTGAAGTTCCAGCGTTGCGCTGCCGTACTCGAGGTCGTAGCTCACCGAGTGGGTTTCGCGGGGCAGTTTGCCCGCCTTACGAACGGGCACAAACGCGACCGACAGTCGCTGCGCCACTACGGCGCCGAAGATGAAGCCTCGCGCCTCGATACCAACGACCGCATCAATCCTGCCTGCATGACGTTGGACGACGTCATCGGCGACACGGGCGCTGAGGGCAGCGTCGGCCAAGACCGGGGTGAAGTCCTTAAACAGGATCCCCGGCTGAGGGAAGTCGGGCACATCTCGTAGGCGTGCTGACACATCGGCGGCGAGTTGACTGCCGTGGCTCTGTGTCACCGGCGCGACCTGGGTGGGCGCTTCGGCTGCCCGCGAGGTCCGCGCTGGGCGTAGGGATGCACCGTACGTCCGGTAGAGGCGCCGGAACGCTCTGACGCGTCAGTCGCGTCTGTGCTGGCTACGGCCGCACCGCCCCTTTGGTCTTCTGGTCTCGGCTCACCGAGACCACCGGTTGCCGCTGCTGGCACCACGGCCCGGTCGGCTCGCTTGCTCACCGCCTTCTCCAATGCAAGGACGTCCTCATCGCGCGCGCGTAGCTGCACCAGCAACGGCGTGGCGATGAAGATTGAGGAGAACGTGCCGACTGCGATGCCGATAAACAACGCCACCGCCAGGTCCAAGAGCGTGCCGGGGCCGAGAAAGACGATGCCCACGATCATGATGGTGGCAACGGGTAACAAGGCGACCACAGAGGTATTGATCGAACGCACCAGGGTCTGATTGACCGCCAGGTTAGCCGCTTGTGCGTAGGACATGCGGCGGGTATCCATCGCCTGTTCGGTGCTTTCGCGCACCTTGTCGAAGACCACAATCGTGTCGTAGATCGAGTAACCGAGAATCGTCAGGAAGCCGATCATCGAGGCGGGTGACACTTCGATCCCGAGCAAAGCATAGGTGCCGACGGTGAAGGCAACATCGTGCAGCAGTGCGACAAGTGCCGCGGCGGCCATCTTCCAGGTGCGGAAATACAGGGCTAACACCAACGATACGAGCAACAGGAAGACAAACAGTGCTTGGATGGCCTTCGTCGTGACCGTCTGACCCCACGATGGCCCGATGAAGGAACTCGTCACTTGGTCTGTGCCGACGCCAAAGGCGTCCGCGAGGTCGCCGCGGACCTCTTCGGACTGAGCGCTTTTCAGTTGCCCGGTCTGCACCCGCACGGTGTCATCGCCGATCAGAGTGACGGAGGCCTCGGCCTCTGGCGCTGCCTCGGCGACCGCCTCGGCTGCGATGTCTTCATAGCCTTGCGTGTCGCTCACAGTGCTCACGCGCAACTCTGAACCGCCACGGAACTCAATGCCGAAGTTGAGCCCACGCCCGACCAAGCCCACCAAAGACAGAGCGATCAGGATTGCGGAAATCGTGTACCACAGTTTGCGTCGTCCGACGATATCGAAGGACCGTTTGCCTGTGTAGAGATCATTGCCCAGCGCAGCGAAGCTAGCCATTAGACTGTTCCTCCTTCAATCTCCGCACGCGTTGGTTTGACCTTGACCGGCGGAAGGGTGAATTGCCCTCGACCAAGATAGGTCGATCGTTTCGCGCCAAGTCGCTCCGGATCCATCCCGGACCACTTGTGGCCCTGCCCGAAGAATTTCGTGTTCGCCAGAATGCTGACCACGGGATGGGTGAACATGAAGATCACGATGAGGTCGATGATCGTAATCATTCCGAGCGTGAAGGCGAAGGCTTTGACACTGGATTCAGAAAGCCAGAACAACACGCCGGCGGCAATGAGGTTCACCGCATCCGAGATCAGGATGGTGCGCCGGGCACGGGCCCATCCGGTATCCACCGCATACCGCAATGGGCGCCCTGACCTGACTTCGTCGCGCACCCGCTCGAAGTAGACGATGAAACTGTCTGCAGTGATCCCGATAGCCACGATGAGTCCGGTCACCCCCGCCATCGTGAGCCGGAAGTTCGTGGCCCAACCGAGCAGGCTGACGCTCACGTAAGCCAAGATGGCCGCCACCGCTAGGGAGCCGATCGTCACCAGGCCAAGGGCTCGATACTGCGCGAGGGAGTAGCCGAAGACCAGGAGCAACCCAACGACACCGGCGATGATCCCGAGTCGAAGCTGCTCTCCGCCCAAGGTCGGGCTGATCTGCTCGCTGGTTTGCACAGCGAATGAGATCGGCAAGGCACCGAACTTGATCTGGTTGGCGAGCACCTCAGCCGTTTCCATCGTGAAGTTTCCGGTGATGCTGGCCTGCCCCCCGGAGATCACGCCGTTGATGCCAGGAGCAGTGATGGCGGTGCCGTCAAGCACAATGGCAAACCGATTCTGCGCCTCGCCTTGGGGGTACTGGAACAAGCGCGACGAGATTTCAGCGAACTTCGTCCCACCCTCATCATCCAGTTCGAGGCTTACTTCGACCCGACCGGTGGTGCCCCCTTGGGTGGACTCCAATCCCGCGCGCGCGTCCGCGACTGACGCGCCAGTCAGTTCCACCGGGCCTAGAATGTACTTCTCGGTCCCATCGGTCGCGCACGCCACGACAGCGACGTCGTTCGGCTCAGCGGCTACCCGGTCGCCTTCGGTGTCGGTCGAGCAGTCAAGAGCGGTGAACTGCTCCTGCATTTCAGGTGTGATCTGGGCAAGGTCGCTCGGATTTTGAGCATCCGGTGTGGGCTCATCTTCAGGCGCGGGTGGGCCGGTTGTTTGCTCCGCATCGTCTGTTTGTTCCGCATCGTCCTGGGCTCGCAGTCCCTCGGGGAAGGGACCGTTGTCGACGTCTTGGTCGCTCTCCTGCGGTGCGGGCTCTTCGACGCCCGTGTCGTCAGGGGCACCGGGATCTTCGACGCCCGTATCGCCAGGCGGTTCGGGCGGTTCGAAGCTGTCAGGTAGGGGCAGGAAGGGGGTTTCACCGGGTGGCTCGATGTCCAATCCGACTGGCTGGGCGACCAGCACCGATCGAAAACTGAGCTGAGAGGAGCGGCTGAGCGCGTCCAACTGCGCTGCCGATGGGTTGCCCGGGATGGCGACCGCGATGTTGTCTCCGCCGAGGCGCGAGACTTCGGCCTCCGCCGTTCCACTGCCGTCGATCCGTCGTCTAATGATGTCGATCGCTTGCTGCACTTGCTCTTCAGAAGCTTCTGCTGAGCCGGTGACGACGGGCTCAATCACGATTTGGCGACCGCCAGCCAAGTCCAACCCGAGCAACGGGGTGAACTGTGCCTTGGGGTTCGCCCACTGGGTGGCGGCCGCCAAACCGCCAAAGAGCAACACGACGATGGCGGCGAGCGCCGCTATGGTGCGGACGGCTGTGCGATTACGCGGCTTGATCGCCCTCAACGCGTGCTCTCCCCAGGGGTTTCTTCCCCATCGGGACCTTCCCGACCTTCATCTGCTTCGGCGGGCCGCGGCGCGGGAATGATCGCGCGTCGATCGAAAGCGACGACCACGTCGGGGGCGACTGTGACGCGCACCACCGGTCCGTCTAGTCCCACGATAACGCCAAACATACCGGCTCTGGTCATGACCTCATCACCGATTTCAAGGCTTTGTTGTGCCTGCAGTTCGCGCTTTGCGCGCCGACGTTGGGTGAACATCAGGTAAGCAAGGAGGGCAAGTGGCACTGCGAGGATCAGTAGCGAGAGTGAACCACTCCCGCTACTGGTCGTGGCAGAGGTCATGACGGGCATGTGCGTCCTTTGTAAATTATTGCGTCACTGGGTATGTGGCAACGCGCCATCGCGCGTGACCCCGGAAGTCTAGGTGAGGTGGGCGAGGCGGCCAAAGACTCCACGCTGACACTTGGGAAGAACCTGGTCAAGAAACGACTCACCTGTGGCCCGACGCGCCATCTAGTGGAAGCGACCCTGATCTGTATCAAATGGCAACCGACTTTGTGCGGCGCTACTTTGATTCTCTGGCGGGGTCAGCCCGAGGTGCTGCCATGCCGAGGCAGCAGCCGCTCGGCCCCTCGGGGTGCGCAGCATGAAACCCTCACGGACCAAGAAGGGCTCGGCTACGGTCTCGACCGTGTCTGGCTCCTCGCCCACGGCCACAGCCAACGTGCTCAACCCCACCGGTCCACCACCGAATCTGCGACAGAGGGCTTCCAAAACCGCTCGATCCAGGCGGTCCAAGCCGAGTTCGTCAACGTCGAAGAGGGCGAGCGCGGCCAGTGCTGCGTCAAGGTCGACAACGTGCCGTCCGTGCACCTGCGCCCAGTCGCGCACTCGGCGCAGCAGCCGGTTGGCGATTCGCGGCGTGCCGCGGGAGCGTGAGGCGATCTCCGCGATGCCTGCCTCATCGGCGTCTATCTCCAATAGTTGTGCGTTACGGGTCAAGATTGTGACGAGGTCTTCGGTGGCATAGAAGTCGAGGTGGCCGGTGAATCCGAAGCGATCGCGCAACGGCGCGGGGAGCAACCCAGCACGGGTGGTCGCTCCCACCACTGTGAAGGGCGGCAACTCCAACGGGATCGCGGTCGCGCCCGGGCCCTTGCCCACGATGACATCGACCCGAAAATCCTCCATCGCCAGGTAGAGCATCTCTTCTGCTGGTCGGGACATCCGGTGGATCTCATCGAGGAAGAACACCTCTCCCTCGGTGAGCGAGGAGAGTATCGCGGCCAAGTCTCCGGCATGTTGGATCGCTGGACCGCTCGTGATCCGGATCGGCTGCTCGAGCTCATTTGCCACAATCATGGCCAGCGTGGTCTTACCAAGGCCAGGCGGGCCGGAGAGCAACACGTGATCTGGAGGTGCCGCACGACGGCGCGCAGCTTCTAGCAGCAAGCCCAATTGGTCACGCACTCTGCCTTGGCCGGGGAAATCGGCAAGGCGTCTCGGACGCAACGCAGCCTCGACCTGCCGCTCCGCGTCCATCGCCTCGGGCGCCACAATGCGCGGCTCCGATCCGTCCGCAGGGTCTTCCGGCATGCCTGCAGTCATCGGCCGAGCTCCCGCAGCGCGGCGCGCAGGAGCGCTGCCACGGTGAGGCCCGTGCTCGCCTCACCGTCGCCATTGACCTTGCTGGCCGAGCGCACTGCTTCTTCGGCCTGCTTGGTGTTCCACCCGAGGCCCACGAGCGCCTGCACAACTTGGTCAGCATCCGAGTTCCCTGCGTTCGACCCACCCCCATCTGAAGCGCTTGCCTCTGCACCGCCGGAAGAAGTTGGTGCCACCTTGTCGCGCAGTTCCAGCACGATCCGCTCGGCTCCTTTGCGGCCGATCCCGGGCACCTTGGTCAAGGCAACCAGGTCAGCACGGGAGATGGCACGACGCACATCGTCGGGTGCATGCACGGCCAACATTGCCTGGGCCAACCGCGGCCCGACCCCCGAGACCGTTTGGACCTGCTCAAAGAGCGCCTGACCGTCCGCGTCTGCGAACCCATACAGCGTCCATGATTCTTCGCGCACGACCAACGATGTATGCAACAAGGCTTGGCCGCCGGCGGTGAAGGCCGACGCCGTGGCCGGAGTGGTGTGGACCTTGAACCCCATCCCACCAACTTCGATGATCAGGTGGTCCAAGCCAACGTGCGCCACCGCGCCGCGTAGTGAAGCAATCACGGCCTACTCCTCTGAGTGCCTCGGCGCCCCTGACCGACACGGGCCGCCCACTGCGCGCCACGGGTCGGCTTGCCAGCGGCATTCGCGTGCAATTGCTCGAGCCTATTCGGCGCCGCAGTGGCTGCCATCTGCTCCGCGCGAGCCATGCGATCACTGATCGCGGCGTTGTCGCGTTGATCTTGGCCCCCGGAGCGCCACAGGTGACAGATCGCGAGGGCTAGTGCATCCGCGGCGTCCGCCGGGCGGGGAGCCACCGGCAGTTGCAGGATCCGGCCAATCATGTGGGCGACTTGGGCCTTGTCTGCCCGACCGTTGCCGCTCACTGCCGCTTTGACTTCGGTGGGGGTATGCAGCGCCAACGGCAAACCCAGCCGGGCGGCTGCGAGCATCGGGACGGCTGAGGCCTGGGCGGTGCCCATAATTCCTTTGATGTTGGCCTTCGCGAAGACGCGCTCAACCGCGACAGCGTCGGGACGGTAGTCCCTTAACCATTGGTCGATTTGGGTCTGCAAACTCAGCAAGCGCTCCTCTGGAGCCGCTGTCACCGGAGTGCGCACGACACCGACGGCAACCATGGTGAGTTGGCGACCTCGCTCACCCTCGACCACGCCGAGACCACATCGAGTCAGACCAGGATCGACGCCCAGTACCCGCACGGTGCCTCCCTGATAGCGACGAGCATGGTCAAGTGGTCTTCAGGCGAGTTCCGCGCATCGGCGATACGAACACCTGTTCGCTGCCTACGGTACGCCGCTGGCACGCCCGGAGAGGTCAGCGACTCGCTGGCCACGTTTGGCGCAGTTCGGAGCAGTTCGGAGCAGCGGCAACGACGGCCTTGAGGGTCACGCGACGTTTGGCGCACGATGATCCACCGGGTGCGTCGCCCACCGCTCACCGTACGGATCTGTCAGGTCACAACCGCGGAAAGCGGGTCAAGCATGGATTTCCAACGAGTGTGCGTCTTCAATCGGTGGTGACGTCGGCACAAACAGATCAAGTTTGCTGGTTCAGTCTTGCCAGAATCAGTTCTTCCAGCGTCGAAGTGCCCTGAGCCTGAGTCACCAACGGCCCATGGTTTGACGTGGTCGAGGTCGCATCGGCGGACGGCCACTGTACATCCCGGAAAGCGGCACGTTCCGTCTCGCTGTCGGACAAACTGTGCGATCTTGGCTGGTGGTCGATACAACGGGGATCCGGTGGTGGCCACGGTGACTCCGGTTTCTGCGTCGACGAGCATTCCGGCGAGCGATACCCCGAACCGTGCAATGAGATCATCAACCACGTCTCCGGTAATGACACCTATCCCCGGCACTTCGGTACCCGATACAGATTGCTCGAAGACCGAACCGCAGGCTCCGCCATCATGACGATCAGTGCCTGCGCCGGAGGTCCAGCGTTGCACCGGAACTGCGATCGAGACCGTGGTGTTGACCGAAATGCGGCCAAGGATCAAATCCACGAGAGCCTCGGCGCGGCACAGATCGATCCCCCGGCTTGGATTCTCCGCCTTCGCTCGATGGACTGCGTCGTTGATTGCCGCCCAGCATGCCGCCGAATCCTCCGTGGGAAGTTGAGCGAACCATTCGCTGACGCCTGGCACATCGCATGCACGTACATGCACGAATAGCCTTTGCCGCGCCCTCGCGGCGTGCTCGGCCACTGATTGCGGGTCCACCGCGGCCAGCGCTCGCCTGACCCGCCGACGCAACCGTCCCGGGGTCTCCTCGGGATCCACTGGGAAAACTCGCTCTTCGACTCCGGCACACACGCGCCGATCGGCAAGCAGTGTTTCTTCCGCAATAATCTGCGCCCGGAACGGATCGATGAATCCGTCCGCCAATGCGCGCAACGTCATCGGCAACACTGACGCCAGCCGCGCGGAGATGCTCACCCGCCGAACCGCCATCGAGGGCGGCAGCGCCAACACCGGACCCACCATGTCGGCAGCAAAATCGGCCACATTCCCCACGCCAAGATCCATCTCGTTGAAGGATCCGTCCGGCGATCGTTCCTCGCCTCTGGCGGCGTACTGAGCCAACCTGACGGATTGCACCGCAGAGGCCGCAGAGATGACTTCCTGCAAGTCTCCCACGTCGCAGATCAGAGTCCCGGTGTCGACTCCCAGCGTCGACTCCTGCACCTCACCAATCAGGGTATGAAGTTCGTCGATGATGTCATCGAGCCGGTTTCCCCAAGATCCCCTCATGCGAAC